>QMUI01000028.1 GCA_003660485.1 Thermococci archaeon
AGAAGTACGCTGAACTTCACCCCGAGATAGATAGGGAGGTTGATAGAAGGCAAATTGAGGCTGCAAAGGAGTGCAACGTTGTTATAGAGGGCAGATTAGCTGGATGGATGGTCAAGAACGCTGACTTAAAGATTTGGCTTGACGCTCCAATCAGGGTTAGGGCTGAAAGGGTTGCGAGAAGGGAAGGTATTAGCGTTGAAGAGGCGTTTATGAAGATAGCCGAGAGGGAAAAGCAGAACAGGAAAAGATATTTAAACCTCTATGGGATCGACATCAACGACCTTTCGATTTACGATTTGATAATTGATACCTCTAAATGGTCGCCCGATGGGGTCTTCGCAATCGTGAAGGCCGCTATTGACCACCTGGACCCCGTCGGCGACGCGGGGTCGAAAAAAGGAAAGGAGGTGGGATGAATGCCTGCAATTGAGGTTGGTAGGATTGCCGTAGTTATCGCAGGTAGAAGGGCCGGTCAGAAGGTCGTTGTTGTGGACATTATAGACAAGAACTTTGTTCTCGTTACTGGGGCTGGCCTTAACAAGGTTAAGAGGAGAAGGATGAACATCAAGCATATCGAGCCCCTTCCAGAGAAGGTTAATATCCCAAGAGGCGCTAGCGACGAAGAAGTTAGGCAGGCCCTTGAGCAGGCCGGCATAAGCCTGGCCTGATTTTTCTAATTTTGTTTTGAAAAACTCTTATAAATAGCTCTTCTATATACCCCAGGAGTTTTAGCTTCAGAGGGTGCCTCTTATGATAGGCGAGATTTACTACTCACGAAAGTTCCTCCAGCATAAGCCAGAAAACTATCATCCAGAAAATCCTGGGAGATTATGGATATTGATATCTGTCATAAGGGAACTGAGGCTTGATGACAGGATTCTTGAGCCAATGCCTGTGGATGAGTCTTTTGTTAAAAGGATCCATGATCCTACATATGTTGAATTCGTTAAAAGGGCCGTTGAGGAAGGAAGAAGATACCTTGATCCGGACACTTATGTATGCCCAGGAACTTGGGAAGCAGCCCTCACGGCTTTAGGGGCATCGAAATTGGCAACATTGGCTGCATTGCGATATGGAGGCCTAAACATGGCTCTCGTTAGGCCTCCAGGACATCACGCTGGCAGAAGGGGGAAAGCAATGGGAGCCTCGACACTTGGCTTCTGCATCTTCAACAACATCGCTGCCGCTGTCTTGGCATTGAAGGATGAAGGACTAGAAAAAATCGTTGTAGTTGATTTTGACGCCCACCATGGAAACGGAACCCAGGAGATATTCTGGCATGACCCCGATGTTATCCACATAGATCTCCATGAAAGGGACATTTATCCTTGGACCGGTTACGAGAGTGAGATAGGTGGAGGATTAGCTAAGGGGAGCAAGATAAACATCCCAATGCCTCACTATTCCAATGATTCTGATTATATATTTGCCTGGAATGAGATAGTCATCCCAATCTTGGAGGAAGTTACACCGGAGGTAGTTTTAGTGTCTGCAGGATTTGATGGCTTTAAAGGGGACGGATTGACAACTCTTAAGCTTACTGAGAAGTTCTTCTCTTATGCTGGAGCCTCCCTTAGAAGATATCCTCTCGCCATGATATTTGAAGGGGGCTATAATGTTGGTTTAAAGAAAGGTTTTCCCGCTTTTGTTAAGGGATATGAGGAAAAAGAGGCCAGAGATGATGGGCAACCGAGCTATGAAACGCTTAAAATTGTTGAAGAAGTTAAAGATATTTTGAGCCCTTGGTGGTCGTTTTAGACAATGATAAAGAGAGGTCATCATACGCAGTACAACCGACCTATGAACTTTTTAACTAGGAGAAGCTTGCTCCTAAAATTTATCCCTACAAGGTATTTTGGTGGGCCCGCGGGGCTTCGAACCCCGGACCTCCCGCTTATCAGGCGGGCGCTCTAACCAGGCTGAGCCACGGGCCCATGCTGGTGCCCCGGCCGGGATTTGAACCCGGGTCGCGGGATCGAGAGTCCCGCATGATTGACCGGGCTACACCACCGGGGCACGTCCAATAGTTCTCCCCCAAATCGCATTTAAAAAGTTTTCGCTTTAAGAATCTCTAATACTCCATCAAGCAGACCACTTACTTTCCCAGGTTTGAACTCGAACTTCTTAAGGGGCTTCAGCAGGGGTATTACATCTTCTGTAACAATTCTCCACGGTTCTTTAATGTTTGAAACGGCATAGATAGCCTTTCTATATTTCTCCCCATCGAGAATGACAGCTTTCCCTGGAGCCACAGCTATTATGAGGTCTGAATTCAGTGCTGAACTGCAGGGAGCTGCGATATTGTTGTAGGACTCAATTACAGTTAGTTCGTGGTTTCTCCTTATAACTTCCAGGGTTTTACTGGCTTCTTCTCTTCCCCTCATTAGTAAGTGTTGAGCATCCTCAGCCTTTATCTCAGCGGGTTTCGTTGCTTCTATTAGAGGTGCCACAGCTTCTTGCATTGGTTGTGTGAGCCTCTTAATGTTATCAGGAACGCAAAAGTGGTCTTCAAGAACCCTCAGGAGAACAACATTTGTGTGATAGGAAATTGCTGTATATGAAGAGCTCTTCCATCCAACCCTTTCAGGATCAGGAGGAAGTAAAAGTGCGGTAACGGGACTTTCAAGGTAAATTGGATCTGAGCTTTTTGCGGCCATGTGTAGCTTGTAAGAATCCTCGCCTATCAAAAAGCCAAACTCTATGCTTTTGAGAAGGTACTCATACTGATACCACCCGTTGAAACCGCTTACGGGCTTTGCCACTCCAACATCGATTCCATACTCTAAGGCCTCCCTTATTAGGGAAAGTGCCAATGTTGTCTTGCCTGAATCATATGGAAGGATGCCAACTATTAGTAGGGATGCCATGGTCACCTCCCTCACTCCTCTGGGAGTATATAATAGACGTAGTTCGGCCTGTTCGTGAACTCGTCTATATAGACAACCGTCCCCGACCTCGGAGGCTTCATGTAATGAACTTCTCCCTTCCTCGTTGTTACCGCCGCAAATGCATCTCCAGTTCTAACCCTATTCCCAACGTCCGCTATTAGAGTAACAACGTACCCTTCTACTGGGAGTAGGAGGAGCTCGTCTCCTTTCCTGAGCTCTATCCTTGTCCTCCTGTCAGGGTATATTATAATAGCATCGACCTTCATTCTGTGCTCGTACTGGTCAACATAAAAGTGGAACCTATCGTAGACCTCTTTTGCCAAGAACTTAGCTTTACTCTTATCTATAAATTCCGGAAGCTTTTCTCCCTTTCTTAGCCTGACTTCGATGTTATCCTGGGTGACTATGCAATCATATTTCGCCTTCCCATCCTCATCGAAACATTCTTCATATGTTGCTTCAACGTACAGCTGGGGTAGCCTCACCATTTTTCCCACCATCACTACAAAATTATAATGAGATTTAAACGTTGACGGGGTCAACAAATATGTTTACAACTTTCAAATGTTGTAAATATTTTCGAACTACAAAACATTTATTAGAATGGCTTAACAAATGTCAAGTGGTGGATTACAATGAAAGGCTGGTGGGGAAGGATTCTTAGAGTTAACTTGACCACTGGAGAAGTAAAAGTTCAGGAATATCCTGAAGAAATCGCAAAAAAGTTCATCGGAGGTAGGGGATTAGCCGCATGGATTTTGTGGAATGAAGTTAAGAACGTTGATCCCCTAAGCCCTGAGAACAAACTTGTATTTGCAGCCGGTCCGTTTAACGGTCTCCCAACCCCAAGTGGCGGAAAAATGGTTGTTGCAGCAAAGAGCCCCCTCACCGGGGGTTATGGTGACGGTAACTTAGGTACAATGGCAAGCATCCACCTCAGGAAAGCAGGTTATGACGCTTTGGTTGTTGAGGGTAAGGCGAAGAAGCCCGTGTACATCTACATTGAAGATGACAACGTTAGCATTTTGAGTGCTGAGGGATTGTGGGGTAAGGGAACGTTTGAGACAGAGAGGGAGCTTAAGAAGATACACGGTAAAAACGTTGGAATTCTCAGCATAGGTCCCGCTGGTGAGAACTTAGTCAGGTACGCCGTTGTAATATCTCAGGAAGGAAGAGCTGCGGGAAGGCCCGGAATGGGTGCGGTAATGGGAAGCAAGAAGCTGAAGGCCGTAGTGATAAAGGGTACGAAGGATATACCGGTTGCGGACAAGGATGAGCTAAGGAAGCTAAGTCAGGAAGCTTATGAGGCAATTCTCAATGCTCCGGGCTACCCATTCTGGAAGAGACAGGGGACTATGGCTGCAGTTGAGTGGACCAACGAGAACTATGCACTGCCAACGAGGAACTTCCAGGATGGGCACTTCGAATTTGCAAGGTCAATTGACGGTTACACTATGGAGGGAATGAAGGTCAAGCAAAGGGGTTGTCCATACTGTAACATGCCATGTGGAAACGTTGTCCTAGATGTTGAGGGCCAAGAGAGTGAGCTTGATTACGAGAACGTCGCTTTACTTGGTTCGAACCTTGGAATCGGAAAGCTCAATGAGGTTGCAGCCCTAAACAGGATAGCAGATGAGATGGGCATGGACACGATAAGCCTTGGAGTTTCGATAAGCTTCGTCATGGAGGCTAAGGAAAGGGGACTTCTCAAGGAAGGCCCAGAATTTGGAGACTTCAAGGGTGCTAAGCAGCTTGCTTACGACATAGCCTATAGAAGGGGCGAACTTGGCAACTTTGCAGCCGAAGGAGTCATGAGAATGGCGGAGAAGCTTGGAGATGATAGCTTCGCAATGCACGTTAAGGGCTTAGAGGTTAGTGGATACAACAGTTACATATACCCTGGCATGGCCTTAGCTTATGGAACCTCCTCAATAGGTGCCCACCACAAGGAGGCTTGGGTCATAGCATGGGAGATTGGAACGGCACCAATAGAGGGAGAGCAGGCTAAGAAGGTCGAGTACAAGATAACCTATGACCCAATCAAGGCTCAGAAAGTCGTTGAGCTGCAGAGACTCAGGGGTGGACTCTTCGAGATGCTCACCGCATGTAGGCTTCCATGGGTTGAGATCGGCTTAAGCTTAGATTACTATCCAAAGTTACTCAAGGCAATAACTGGGGTTACCTACACATGGGATGACCTGTATGCAGCTGCAGACAGGGTCTATGCACTCATCAGGGCTTACTGGGTTAGGGAGTTCAACGGCAACTGGGACAGAACCAAGGACTATCCGCCGAAGAGATGGTTCAACGAGGGGCTCAAGAGCGGCCCATACAAGGGCCAGCACCTTGACAAGGAGAAGTACGATGCCCTACTTTCGGAGTACTACAGGATCAGGGGCTGGGACGAGAGAGGAATTCCGAAGAAGGAAACCCTCCAGAAGCTTGGCCTCGACTTCGTCATTCCAGAGCTCGAAAAGGTTACGAAGCTTGAGTGATCAGATTGCAAACTCCCTTGCCCATTTCTCATATTTTCTTATCTCTGATTTTGTGAGTGGACTTTTAACTTTCTTAAATGCTTCTTTAAAATCATCCATCTCTAGCGGTCTTATGGCAAGCTCTTTCCCTGTGAGCGATGGTATCTTCAGGGGATCGGCTAGCTCAGGGTTCATCTCCTCTAACATTTTCATTGAGGCTAATTTAACAACATTCGCTATTTCCCTTCCAGAGTACAATCGTTTCACGGCTTCTTTAGCTAGTTTTGCCATATTTAACCTATATGGCAATCCTCTGAGATGAATTCTAAATATCTCGACTGCAGCCTCTACGTCCGGGAGAGGAACGTAGATCCTTATCGGTAACCTTGAAAGCATAGCCTCATCAAGATCCCAGGGAGTATTAGTTGCCGTTAGAAGAATTACCTTCTTCATGTTATCTTTGAACCCATCGATTTCTGCTAAGAGAGTTCCAATCATCCTCCTGGCGGCGTCATCTAAGCTGGCTCTCTTAAGGGTTAAGGAATCAACTTCATCAATAAAGATGACACTTGGGCTAAGCTGTCTAGCTAAGGAAAATAGAGCAGAGACAAACTTTGAGGATTCTCCAAAGTATTTGCTTAATAAATCACTTGCCTTAACGCTGAAGAAAGTTGCATTAAGACCGTTTGCAACTGCACTTGCTAAGAGGCTTTTCCCTGTTCCTGGGGGACCAAAGAGGAGAATTCCCTGGGGCGGGTCTATTGGAGACTTTGCAATGCTCAATCCAACGGCCTGAGAAACTAGCTTTTTAGCTTCCTTAAGGCCTCCTATATCGTTCCAAGTTATGGAGCTTTTCTTAATCAGAAGCTTTATCCTTTCTATGTATTCATCGCTTCCCTTCTTCCTCCTCTTATGGACGTTCTTAGCCTTCTGTTCCCATACCTTCGCCTGCTCTAAAAGGATGTGAGACATGCCTAAGTTCTCACTTGCTAACTTTCTCAGCAATTCTGAGCATCTTAATGCTATTAGCCTTGCCTTATCGTACTGCCCAAGGGCTATCGCTTTCTCAAACTCCTCTTCACATCTCTGGATTTGAAGTAATTGTAGTCTATCCATAGTTTATCCTGCCTCCTTGATTAATTTTTGATATTTCTCGAATATCTATGGGAAAACTCTAATTTAAATAATTTGGTGCCTCCATGGTAATTATTTTAAGTAGAGACCTCTTTGAGGATTAGGGGATAGACATGCTCGATATTAAGCTCATAAGAGAAAATCCAGACCTAGTCAAAAATGACTTAATAAAAAGGGGAGAACTCGAGAAAGTTAAGTGGATAGATGAAATCTTAAAACTCGATGCGGAATGGAGGGCAAAGCTTAAGGAGATAAACAGGTTAAGGCATGAAAGGAACAAGATTGCCGTAGAGATTGGGAAGAAAAGGAAAGCTGGGGAACCTGTTGATGACCTACTGGCCAAAAGCAGGGAAATCGTTAAGAGAATTGAAGTTCTTGAGAGGGAGGTTGAGGAACTCAGAAAGAGGATAGACTACTACCTCTGGAGGCTACCTAATATAACACACCCAAGCGTTCCCGTGGGAGAGAGCGACGAAGATAACGTGCCTATAAGATTCTGGGGTAAGGCAAAGGTCTGGAAGGGCCACCTCGAGAGGTTCCTTGAGCAGAGCCAAGGGAAGATGGAGTACGAGGTGCTGGAATGGAAGCCTAGACTTCACGTTGATCTCTTGGAGATCTTGGGAGGTGCTGATTTTGCAAGGGCCGCCAAGGTTAGCGGTTCGAGGTTCTACTATCTACTCAACGAGATCGTAATCCTTGACTTGGCTTTGATAAGATTTGCCTTGGATAAGCTAATAGAGAAAGGATTCACTCCCGTAATACCGCCGTACATGGTTAGGAGGTTCGTTGAGGAAGGTGCAACGACGTTCGAAGATTTCGAAGATGTCATATATAAGGTGGAGGGGGAAGATCTCTACTTGATTCCAACGGCCGAGCACCCATTGGCCGGCTTACACGCTAACGAGATCCTTGATGGGAAAGATTTACCCTTATTGTATGTGGCATTCAGCCCATGCTTCAGGAAGGAAGCGGGAACGGCAGGAAAGGACACTAAGGGCATCTTTAGGGTTCACCAGTTCCACAAGGTTGAGCAGTTCGTATATTCAAGGCCCGAAGAGAGCTGGGAGTGGCACGAGAAGATAATAAGGAACGCCGAAGAACTCTTCCAGGAACTTGAGATTCCCTACAGGGTAGTGAACATCTGCACTGGAGATTTAGGATATGTTGCTGCGAAGAAGTATGATATTGAAGCATGGATGCCTGGCCAAGGAAGGTTTAGAGAAGTTGTTTCCGCGAGCAACTGTACTGACTGGCAGGCCAGGAGGCTGAACATAAGGTTCAGGGACAGGACCGATGAGAAGCCTCGTTACGTCCACACCCTAAACTCAACTGCCATAGCCACTTCAAGGGCAATCGTCGCAATACTCGAGAACCACCAGCAGGAGGACGGAACGGTAAAGATACCGAAAGTCCTGTGGAAGTACACTGGCTTTAAGGAAATAGTTCCCATTGAGAAGAAGAAGGGGTGTTGTAAGGCTTGATCCTTGTTCTCGACTCTTCAGTTTTTATTCAAGGCATCGACGTTGAAGGTTACACTACCCCGGGGGTAGTTGAGGAAGTTAGGGATCGAGAATCTAGGATATTCCTTGAGGGATTAATATCTGCGGGCAAGGTTAAGGTAGTTGAACCTTCCGCTGAGGCTATAGACACAGTTAAAAAGGTAGCGAAGGAGACTGGAGAGCTTAATGAGCTTAGCAGAGCTGATGTAGAGGTGTTGGCTCTAGCTTATGAGCTTAAGGCCGTTATATTTACCGACGACTACAACGTTCAGAACGTTGCAAAGTTCCTGGGGCTGAAGTTTAAGACTATGAAAAGGGGGATAAGGAAAAAGATCAAGTGGAGGTACGTCTGCATAGGTTGCGGGAGGAGATTTAGGGAACTTCCCCCTGGGGGCGTTTGTCCTGACTGTGGTAGCCCTGTTAGGCTTTTGCCAAGGAGGAAACTTTAATCGTCTTTATCTCAAAGGC
>QMUI01000029.1 GCA_003660485.1 Thermococci archaeon
GCTCCTTCGGGATTAGACACATGTATCCAGCAATAGCCCCGATGATAGATAGAGCAGCGTTCATAGGTGGTTGCGATGGTGTTTCTGGCGTTTTAGGGGCAGAGATGATGGGGGAGAAAGCAGTAGGAACTATGCCTCACGCACTGATAATCACCGTTGGAGACCAAGTAAAGGCATGGAAGTACTTCGATGAGGTAATAGAAGAGGAAGTTCCCAGGATAGCCCTAGTCGATACTTTTTATGATGAAAAGGTTGAGGCTGTAATGGCCGCGGAAACCCTTGGAAAGAAGCTGTTTGCAGTAAGGCTCGACACCCCAAGCTCAAGAAGAGGTAATTTCCGAAAAATCATTGAAGAAGTTAAATGGGAGTTAAAAGTTAGGGGCTACGACTGGGTCAAGATATTTATCTCGGGCGGATTGGACGAAGAGAAGATAAAGGAGATCGCTGATGTCGCGGATGCATTTGGAGTTGGAGGGGCAATTGCAAGCGCAAAGCCCATTGACTTCGCCTTAGATATAGTCGAAGTCGAAGGGAAGCCAATGGCAAAGAGAGGCAAGCTTAGCGGAAGAAAGCAGGTTTATCGCTGTGAGAATGGTCACTACCATGTTATTCCAGCAAATAAGAAGCTTGAGAGATGCCCGGTATGTGGAGCAAAGGTCGAGCCCCTGCTTAAACCGATAGTAGAAAACGGTGAGATTGTAGCGGAGTTACCAAAGGCTAGGGAGATCAGGGAGTACGTACTAGAACAGGCCAAGAAGTTCAATCTAATAATAGAATAGAAATAAAGAAAGGAGGTCAGACCTCCTCAATGCTGATAGCACTAACTGGACAGGATTCCATTGCCTCCTTGGCACAGTTGTAGAGGTTCTCGTCCTCGATGACCTCAACCTTGGGCTGAGCCTTACCCTCGTCATTCATCTCGAAAACGTCTGGGCAGAGGCTTGCACAGATTGCATCTCCGATACAGGTGTCCTGGTCAACGGTTACCTTCCACGCCATCGAACCATCACCGAACTAACGTAAGCCTAGGTAAATATAAACCTTTCGTAATCTTTTCGAATTTTTCTGCCAATTTTTATCTAAAACAAAAAGTTAAAATCCGCAAGTTGGAAATTAGGGAAACCTAAGATAGTTAAATAATAGAAGAGGATCATGGAGACTTTGAAGATAGATACTCGTGTATTGCTTTTGCTGCTTTTCTTCCATCACCCATGGCCAAGATTACAGTAGCTTCACCTCTAATTGCATCACCACCGGCAAAAACCCCAGGAATGGAAGTCATAAGGTTCTCGTCAACAACAATTGTTCCCTTCTCTGTGACCTTGAGTCCTGGGGTGGTCTTCCAGAGGATCTTGTTAGGCACTTGTCCAATTGCAATAATAACTGTGTCTGCTTCCACTGTTATGTACTCCCCGGTCCCTATGATCTTCCTCTTACCCCTGGCGTCCTTCTCCTCCAACGGCTTCATCTTCTCAAACTTCACCGCCTTGACTCTACCTTCCTCATCTCCTATGAACTCCACGGGGTTAACGAAGAACATGAACTTAACTCCCTCCTCCTTGGCATGCTCAACTTCCTCAATTCTAGCCGTCATGTCCTCCTCTCCACGCCTATAGGCAATCGTAACCTCTGCACCCAATCTAAGGGCAGATCTCGCGGCATCCATGGCGGTGTTACCTGCTCCAATAACGACGACTTTCTTCCCAACTATTATTGGAGTATCATATTCAGGGAACTTGTAAGCCTTCATCAGGTTTATCCTAGTTAAGAATTCGTTGGCCGAGTAAATGCCGTTGAGGTTTATCCCTGGGATATTCAGGAGCTTTGGGGTTCCAGCTCCCGTTCCAATGAATACAGCATCATACTCCTCCAGTAATTCGGGAATAATGATTGTCCTTCCAACTATATGGTCAGTCTTTATCTCAACACCTAGGATTTGAAGCTTCTTTAACTCTTTCCTGAGTATCTCCTTTGGTAGTCTAAACTCTGGAATTCCATATGCCAAAACCCCTCCGGGCTCGTGAAGTGCCTCGAATATCGTTACCTCATAACCCATCTTCGCTAATTCAGCAGCACAGGTCAAACCGGCAGGCCCAGCACCAATAACGGCAACCCTCCTCCCATTCTTCTGAATCTTCGGAACCTCTTCCATTAGCAATTCATCATCAATCCCGTGTTCTCTTGCGTAATCTGCAACGAATCTTTCGAGTTTTCCTATGTTGATTGGGTCACCAACCTTTCCAACAACACAGACCCCCTCACACTGCTCCTCCTGAGGACAAACCCTACCAGTAATCGCAGGAAGAGAATTACAAGCCCAGATAACTCTCAAAGCTTCCTTAACCGCCTTGTGTGGATTATCTTTGTGTTCTCTTAGTTTGGCTATAAACCCTGGGATGTCTATGTGGACTGGGCAACCCTTAATACAGGGGGCATAATCCCTAGGACACTGTAAGCAACGTTCAGCCTCCTTCAAAGCCAATTCCCACGTATAGCCAAGATTAACCTCATAAAAGTCCTTAACCCTCTCCCCAGGAGGCCTCTCAGGAGTAGGAACCCTCTCCTTGATGAGCTTAGGCAATTACATCACCCCCTAGCTTTAAGCTCTTCTAGATACTTCTCTAATGCAATTCTCTCCATTTTAGAATAGAACCCAACCCTCTGAATTAACTCGTCCCAATCAACCTGGTAAGCATCGAACTCAGGCCCATCAACACAGGCAAACTTCACTTCTCCTCCAACTCTTACTCTACAAGCTCCACACATTCCAGTCCCATCAACCATTATAGGATGGAGGTCAACTCTCATTGGAATGTCAAACTCCTTAACTACTTCAAATACGGCCTTTTGATCTCCTGGAGGGCCTACCATAAACACAAGATCCCAGTTTTCATGCTCCAGAAGCTCCCTAACTTTCTCCACGAGTCTCTTAGTCACATATCTCATGTTGGTCCTGAGATCAAGATTCTGATTCAGTTTCACTGGCTCAACTATATGCCTTGAAACGGCCTTTTCGAGATAGTCTTTGAGAATTACCATAGGTTCAAAGGTTACGTGTAATGTCGTTACGTCATTTCCAATCTCCTGCCACGCCTTAGCTATAGGATAAACCTCAACTATACCTACATAAGCACCGATTGCAAGTACCTTGCCAAACTTCTCCATTGGAGCGGGATTGCCCAACGGACCGGCAACATTTAGTAGGGAATCTCCTTCGCTGAGTTCAAGAGCCATTCTCATCGTAGTCTTTCCCCGTGTGAATACTACTAGTACTATCCATCCTTCATTCCTGTCCCACATCACAGGAGTTAGAGGGATTCTCTCACCATTTTGGAATGCCCTAACGATAACAAACTGACCCGGTTGGACTTTTCTGGCAACATGGGGAGCATAGATTTTATACCAGGTATTTCTCATCGCAATTTCTCTCTTCTCAAGGATCTTGTACACTATGAACACCTCCGTTCGAATGAACATTTTTGAACATTACATTAGATTGTGAACGTTTTGTGCTTATAAAATTATTGTAAACAAAAGGTGAAAGATATGAAGCTCCTAAAAGGAAACGCCAGAAGGATTTTTGATAGGTATCCAAAACTGTGTATAATTTTCTTTCAAACGAAAATCTATTAAGTGAGCTTCCAAGGCTGAAATGATGGTGAAAGTCCATATTGAAAATTACGGTTGCGCGAGAAACAGGGCAGATGGAGAGATGATGGCTGCTCTCCTCTACTTAGCAGGATACAAGCTAGTTGATGCAGCCGATGAAGCAGAAATAGTTATTGTGAATAGCTGTGCTGTCAAAGATCCAACGGAGAGAAAGATAGCAAGAAGGATTAGGGAACTCCTAGATAGAGGAAAGAAAGTTATAGTTACCGGATGCCTCCCTCACGTTAACCCCGAAATCATAGATGAAAGAGTTTCTGCGATATTGGGAGTTAAGAGCATAGATAGAATTACCCAAGCAGTTGAGTACGCTTTAAGGGGAGAGAAGCTAATAAGTGTTCCCGATTGGAGGAAGAGAAATTTGGATAAGCTTGACCTCCCCAGGTTGTCCCCAAGAGGTGTTCACTTTATAGTGCCGATAGCTGAAGGTTGCCTGAATGCATGCACGTACTGTGCAACGAGACTTGCCAGAGGAGTCTTAAAGAGTTATGCCCCAGAAAAAGTTGTTGAATGGGTGAAATGGGCAATTAGACAAGGATACAAGGAGATATGGCTTTCAGCAGAAGATACCGGATGTTATGGTTTTGACATAGGAACCAACCTAGCTAAGCTTTTAGAGGAGATAACTGCAATAGACGGAGAATTCAGGGTAAGGGTTGGAATGATGAACCCAAATCACGTCATAAAGTTTCTTGACGAACTTATAGATGCTTACAAGGATGAGAAAGTCTATAAATTTTTACACTTACCCGTTCAGAGCGGGGATAATGATATCCTGAGGAGGATGGGAAGAAATTATACCGTGGAAGAGTTCGAAGAAATAGTCAGGACCTTTAAAAGGGAATTTCCAGACCTAAACTTACACACCGATATAATCGTAGGCTTTCCTGGAGAGACAGAGGAAGCATTTCAAAGAAGCGTTGAACTAATAAAGAGAATTAAGCCAGATAAGGTTAACGTTTCAAGGTACTCCCCAAGGCCAGGAACTGTAGCAGCTAAATGGAAACAGCTTCCTGGATGGCTCATAAAGGAAAGGTCAAGAATAATGCACAGAATAAGGTTACAGATTAGTTATGAGATTAACAAAAAGTACATTGGGAGAAGGCTAAGGGTTCTTATTCATGGGAAAGGGAAGAAAGGAAACGTGGATGCCGTTACGATGAATTACAAGCATATAATTTTACCCCAAGGAGAAAAAGGCAAATTCGCAGAAGTAAAAGTTAAAGGAGCAACTTCAACGTATCTTTTAGGCGAGATAGTAAGCTAAGGTTTTTAATAATTTATTCCAATTTATTCTGGTGGTGAGAATGGCTAAGGGGCTTCAGGCTCACAACATCAGGATAAGAACGTTCATCCATGCAACTGAGGATCCTGAAAAGGTACTTGAAGCCCTTGAAACGTTATTCCCCGAGGACATCTCCGCCAAGGATGTGGACTTTGAAGTCATCGAAACTGAAGGATACTTCGGTAATCCCATCCTAGTCGTTGATGCAGAACTAAGACACTCAAGAAACGTAAGGAAGTTTCTCGAAAATTTAAGGAACATGCTCAGCGAAGAAGATAGGAGGTACCTTTGGGAGCACGCGGAGGAAAAGGTTGACGAGACTGGAACGTTTTACATAAGGTTTGATAAACAGAAAGCCTACTTAGGGGAGGTAAAAGTTAGCGAAGGAGAAGATGTAATCCATGTGAGGATTAAGGTAAAGGCGTTTCCCATGAAAAAAGAGAGTGTTGTCAAAGCAGTGAAGGAATGGTTGGAGGGTGGGGAGTGAAATGGATTGAAATGGACATAAGGAATGAGGAGGCGTTCAAATTAGCCAAAGAATGGTTTGATGAAGTTATTTTTTCCTATGAAGTTCCCCCAGGAAGCCTCGACAAATTAACTTTAAGGGAACTTAAAGAAAGATATGGAAAAGTTGCAATAACATTAATCAACCCAAAACCAAGCTTAGTCAAAGAAGTTATTCAGAAGTTTAAGCAGGACTATTTAATTTACGTCGAATCAAAAGACCTTAGGATTGTTAGATATTCAATTGAAAGGGGTGTCGATGCAATTATAAGTCCCTGGGCAGGAAGAAAGGATGCAGGGATAGACCATGTCCTAGCAAGATTAATGGCAAGAAAAAACGTGGCCCTAGGGTTCTCCCTAAGACCACTACTTTATGCAAGCCAATACGAGAGAGCAAACATGCTAAGGTTTATGAGAAAGGCATGGGAACTTGCCAACAAATACAAGCTCAGAAGATTCTTAACATCCTCATCCAAGAGCAAGTGGGAAGTCAGAGAACCAAGGGATCTTGCAAGTTTGGGGATAATCTTAGGCATGGACATGCCACAAGCAAAGGCATCTCTCTCTATGTATCCAGAACTCACTCTAAAAAGGCTTAAATAAGATTAAGGTAATACAATTCAAGCTAAAGCAAGGGAGGGTGGAGGGTTGGACATAGATCTTCTCATGTCAACTCCAGAGGAGCTTGAGAGGGAAGGGTACAGGTACATCAAGGAAGGTAAAATTAAGGACGGCGTTAAAATGCTTGTGAGGGCAGCTAAGGGGTATGAAGAAAAAAAGGACATCCAAAAAGCAGCAGGTTTATACAAAGAAGCTGGAATACTATTGAGAAATAAGCTGGGATTGTATGAACAGGCAAAGCCCATAACATTAAGGGCGGCATACCTTTACTTACGGATAATAGAGAGGGAAATTGATAAATCAGAAGTCAATTTGGATAAGTTGACTAACTCATGCCTAAGTGTAATAGAGGCATTCACGTTTCTTGGAGATCAAGAACACGTTAGAAAATACGCTGAAGAATTTGCTAAAATGTACGAAGATTTAGGCTCAAGCTACGAGGAAGCAGGGGAAACCGAGTCAGCAATAGTAGCATATGAATCAGCTTATAGGTATTATGATCTCCTCTCAAATAAGGAAGGAATAGAAAGAATAGCCGGAAGATTGGTAGAAATCTATGGAAAGATTGCAGAGGACGCAATTTCGAATGAGATGTACGAAGAGAGCGCAGAAGCCTTCGAAAGGGTAGCCAATTATATAAAGGCCATATTCGGGTATGATGAAAGGTACAGGGAACTAATGGAGACAGCAGGAAAACACTACGAAAAAGCCAGCAAATTGGCATATGCTGAAGGTGACTTGGAAACCATGACAAGGCTTCTACTTAAAGCTCAGTATGCATATCTGCTCGCAAGAAATTTTAACAGAGCCAATCTTATTGGAGTGAACTTGATTAAGATGCTCAATCAAGTTATTGAAACATACAGGAGTTCAGGAAGATTTGACATAGTAGGGGATAAGCTCATTGAACTAGCAGAAGCGCTAGTGGGGTTAGGAAAGTTTGAGAATGCAATGAAAGTTTATAGAGAGGCATTGGAGGAAACGGGGGGCAGGATTGATATAAGGGCTAGGATAAGGACGAGTATTATAAAATATATCGCGGCAAAAGAAATGAAGTTAGAGATGCTAAAAATACTTGACGCTATTGCCTTCCTAATGAAGCATGCTAAGTTCCTTGATGCTATAGAATTAGCAGAAGAGGCAATAAGAAAATATGAAGAAGGAGAAAAAGTATTAAAGGCTATGTACCAAGCAGAGGGACTCAAGTAAACCATCTCTCAATAAGATAGCTCTTCTCCTTTAAGAATGTCCTAGCTCTTTCTCTGATAAGTCTTTCGGCCTCTATTGTAGTCATATCCACAGTCTTTATTACGAAATCAGCTGTCTTAGCAAAGTAGAGAGGTATCAAAGGTTCTGCATTTTTTATAACTCCATTCTTGTAGGCCACTGCACCATCAAAGAGAGCCCTTGCCCATAACTCATCTGGGAATTCGAAGCTTTCAAGAGCCTTCACTACGCCATTAAACGTTTCTCCACTAAGAATCTTCCTCAAAATATCCTTTTCTTTCTCAAACAGTTCTTTTGATTTCCGTTTTAATAATTCAAGGGTTACTTTAACTTCTTCAGGCTCCCCTCTAACTTCCTCTCCCCAAGTCTCAACAGCCCTTATCTCCTTAACATCTCTCCAAACTTCCTCATATCTCTTCATTAACATGAACAGGGTACCAACGACTTGGTTAAACATTGGACCCAGGGAAGCAGCAGGATCCTTTGGATTGTGTATCTTCATCCCCAGGCTTACCTGAACTACTTTCTTCTTGTTGGCGATGGCCGTCGTCGTGAGGAATATGTCAACTCCAAACCTAGCAACGTCAGTCTTCCACACTTCCTCGTCCTTGAGGTACAGGTCTATCATCTTGGCGCTTATGCCAAAATCTCCACCAATGGGTTGCCTTATGTCGTACCCATACAGGGAGGCTGTCATTGGATAGGCGATGTTGTTGGTTATGGTTCCATCCCACTTGTGTCTCAGGTAGAGGGGAGCAACGAAATCGTAGCCCTTTTCAATTGGCTCAGCAAACTTATATATCCACTCTGGGGTTATACTTCTCAAATCACTATCAACGAAGACTACTGCATCAGCATCCTTTTCTCTCGCAAATTCCATGATCTCCTTCATAGCACTGCCCTTTCCAGGAATTGGCCACTTGTAGACAAAGCTGTGAACCTCAACACCTTGAGGAACCTTTGTTGAAAGGACAACATCTCTCGTTCCATCCGTGCTACCACCATCTGCATTAACTATAATTCCTCCACCAAAGTACTTCTTA
>QMUI01000030.1 GCA_003660485.1 Thermococci archaeon
GTCATCCTTTCAATCTTGGGAATCATTGGCGGTTTTATAACGTTAAAGGTGCTTCAGTTTGAGAAGATGATCAAAAAGCCAAGAGGTGACCTTTGATGAAGGACGTTGAAACAAGACCAAAGAAGTACGAAGGAGCACTTATCTTAGCAATATTCTTGGCCACATTGCCCCTAATTATAGGATTCTCCCTCCTAATCCTCTCAAGCTTCAGTAGGGATATGATCACTAACTTTGACTTCAAGAGTTTCCACCCAACGATAGAGAACTGGATTAATGTGTTTAAGGGAAAACTAGCAATTACTGGTGGAGTTAAGGTAAACATGGGCAAAATAATCCTAAACACACTAATAGTTGCCCTGGGAGTTTCTGGGTTGGTAACCCTTATCAGTGTTATGTCAGGTTATGCCCTTTCGAGGATGGATTTCAAAGGAAGAAAATGGATGATAGTTTCGCTTATGCTACTCCATGCGTTTCCTGGGGTAGCACTAATTGTCGGAGTTTACTTGTTGTATAGATTATCATTCCCTGAGGGACAGAATTTTGTTAGGCTCTATTCCTTTATCTACGTGATATTTGCAAGAGCCGCCCTAGAGGTTCCTATGTCAGTTTGGCTTATGAAGGGCTTCTTCGATACTATTCCCTGGGAATTTGAGTGGAGCGGTATAATTGACGGAGCCTCAAGAATAACCGTGTGGAGGAAAATCATGCTACCTCTAATAAAGCCCGGGATACTTGCAGTAGCATTATTTTCGTTCCTAGCTGGATGGCAGGATATAATCTACGTGAGAACTTTCCTAATCGACCAAACGTTGGCCACTTTCATTGAGGCAAATATAGAAGCAGAATACACCCACATGCCCCTAATCGCAGCCGCTGGGACTCTCTACCTACTCCCAACGATAATCTTCTTCCTTACGGCCCAACAAATCCTGTTGAGAGGGTATTCAGGAGGAATTAAAGGCTGACCTCCTCCCCGCCCTAAAGGGCAAGACTCCCAGCCCGCAAAAGAGGTGATAACATGGTTAGTGTGAGGTTGGAGAACATAGTTAAGAAGTTTGGGAATTTCACGGCCCTAGATAACGTTAATCTTGAGATAAAAGATAGGGAGTTCATGGCACTCCTGGGACCTTCAGGAAGCGGAAAATCAACGCTCCTATACACCATCGCAGGAATATACAAGCCAACCTCAGGAAAGGTGTATTTTGACGATAGAGATGTCACCGAGCTACCACCTAAAGACAGAAATGTAGGTCTCGTCTTCCAGAACTGGGCACTCTACCCACACATGACCGTATACAAGAACATAGCATTTCCATTAGAGCTCAGAAAAGCTCCTAGGGAGGAGATTGACAAAAAGGTTAGGGAAGTCGCTAAGATGCTTCATATTGACAGGCTCCTCGAGAGGTACCCGTGGCAACTCAGCGGAGGACAACAACAGAGAGTTGCGATAGCGAGAGCTCTGGTGAAGGAGCCTGATGTCCTACTCCTAGATGAACCTCTTAGCAACTTAGACGCCCTTCTCAGACTTGAAGTTAGGGCGGAATTGAAGAGGTTGCAGAAGGAGCTAGGAATTACTGCCGTTTACGTTACCCACGACCAAGCCGAAGCACTGGCAATGGCAGACAGAATTGCGGTGATCAAGGAAGGCAAGATACTCCAAGTTGGAACACCAGATGAGGTTTACTACAAGCCCAAGTACAAGTTCGTAGGGGGGTTCCTAGGCAACCCACCGATGAACTTTCTAGAGGCGAAAGTCGAAGATGGAAAATTAGTCATAACTGAGGAAAGTGCAATTCCAATTCCAAGACAGTACAGAGAGATAGTTGAGAAAACTGGCGTAAAGGAGGTTTATCTAGGATTTAGGCCTCACGATGCTGAAGTTGAAAAAGGAATATCCCAAGGAATTGTTGGAGAAGTTTATTCATTTGAACCTCTCGGAAGGGAGCAGATAGTAACAATATCAGTTAATGACTCGATAGTCAAAGTATTCGCGCCGGAAGGAGAACACTTCAACTTCGGAGAGAAGGTAACCATTAAAGTCAAGGAAGACCTTCTCGTTCTTTTTGATAAGAAAACCGAAAAGGCCTTAGAGTTTTTGGCCGGATAAGGCCAAAATTTCTTTCATTTTTGAACAAACCTTTATAAAGGAGTAAGAAGTAGCTTCATTTAGAGTTATACCTAGGTGAGAGGTGGAAATTATGAGTGGAGATGAAGTTCAATTTCAGGGAAATTACGATGATTACATAACTTATCTTAAGAGGAGAATAAGACAGCTTGAACTCCAAGTGAGAATGCTTGAAGCCGACAAGGAGAGACTTGAGAGAGAGCTTTCTAGATTGAGGAGCGAGATGTCAAGGCTAAGGCAACCACCAGCATTTGCGGGCACCGTGATAGAAGTCCTAGATGATGATAGAGCAATAGTGCAGAACTACAATGGACCAAGGTTCGTCGTGAGGATAGCCCCATGGATTGACAGAAGCAAGCTGAGGCCAGGGACAAGGGTTGCCCTGGATCAGAGAACAATGGCAGTAGTTGAGATACTTCCAACCTCAAAGGATCCAACAGTTTTAGGATTTGAAGTTATAGAAAGGCCAAAGGTAACGTACAACGATATTGGAGGCCTAAAGAAACAGTTGCAAGAATTAAGAGAGGCCATAGAGCTACCGCTCAAGCATCCAGAGTTATTCGAAGAAGTAGGTATAGACCCACCGAAGGGCGTCCTCCTATACGGGCCCCCAGGGTGTGGTAAAACTCTAATGGCCAAAGCCCTAGCGCATGAGGTCAACGCAACGTTCATTAGAGTCGTTGGAAGTGAGCTCGTGAGGAAGTACATCGGTGAGGGAGCAAGACTCGTTCACGAACTATTCGAGCTGGCAAAGGAGAAAGCCCCAACGATAATATTCATTGATGAGATTGATGCTATTGGTGCAAAGAGAATGGATGAAACAACCGGCGGTGAGAGGGAAGTCAACAGGACGTTAATGCAACTTCTAGCAGAGATGGACGGATTTGATCCGAGAGGTAATGTAAAGGTTATAGCAGCGACCAACAGGCCAGATATACTCGATCCCGCACTGCTTAGACCGGGAAGATTCGATAGGTTAATTGAAGTACCATTACCGGACTTCGAGGGTAGACTTGAAATTTTGAAAGTTCATACGAGAAGAATGAAGATGAGAGGGGTGGATCTTAGGATAATAGCAGAAATGACCGAGGGAGCGAGTGGTGCAGATCTAAAGGCAATAGCAACGGAAGCAGGAATGTTTGCAATTAGGGACAGGAGAACGTACGTAACTCAGGAAGACTTTCTTAAGGCAATAGACAAGGTTCTAGGAAACGAAAGGAAGCTGATTCAGCAGATATTATCGCACGAGGTCATCTACGGCTGATCCCTCTTCTTATATATTTCCGCAAAGTGCCGTTGATATATCGTTTTCCGTGAAGTAACTGACGTACACAGTGAAATCCCATACCTGGGTTTTCATATTTAAAGATATCAGGATTATCGCGAGGAAGCGGGAATATAAGTGTTGTCCAATAGGGAGAAAGCAATACCCCCAACTCCTGACCTCCTTTTCGCCCTGAAGGGCAAGGCTTTCAAAAGAAAGTGAAGCTAATTGTGTAGCAGTGACTCTATATCCTTAGATATCCACAAAAGACATTCCAAGGGTATGCCAATTCCAAGCTTAACAAGGCAAGAATAGGGAGGAATAAAGGAAGAAGGATATGAATTGTCCTTATTATCATGAAGAACGACACTGCTAGGAATATGGTCTTTCTATATCCGAACTTCGCTGTAAGAGGATCTGTAAAGGTCTAAGTTACGAATATTATCGAGACGGCTAAATCCCCATAGCTACATCCAAGAGGCTGGAAATAGAGAGCCAAACACACCATGCCGGAGAATATAGTTGAATTTATTAAGAATAGCGGATATGAAAGTTGTGATGGCAACGATAATATTTGTAGGAAGGTCAAACGTCGGTAAGAGCACCCTAATATATCAGCTTACGGGTAAGAGAGTTAGGCGAGGAAAGAGGCCCGGAGTGACAAGGAAGATCATCGAGATAGAGTGGAAGGGGCACAAGGTTATAGATATGCCAGGATTCGGATTCATGGCAGGATTACCCAAGGAAGTTCAGGAAAGGATAAAGGATGAGATTGTGCACTTCATAGAGGACAATGCCGATAAAATAGACTTAGCTATTCTTGTAGTTGATGGTAAGGCCGCTCCCGAGATAATTGAGAGGTGGGAAAAGAGAGGGGAGATACCAATTGATGTCGAATTTTATCACTTCCTTACGGAGCTCAAGATACCAACTATAGTTGCGGTGAACAAGCTGGACAAGATAAAGAACGTTCAAAGAACACTATACTTCCTCGCGGATAAGTTCGGAGTGCCATGGGATAAAATTGACGAAGTTTTTGTCCCCATCTCTGCAAAGTTTGGGGATAACATTGATTTACTAAAAAAGAAGATCCATGAAAAGCTGTCTAAAGAAGGCCGAGAACAACGTGAGTGATAGTTTCCTTAACACCTTCCAAAGCTGCAATCTCTTCTAATATCTCATCAAGCCTACTCTTATCAGCCTCTATTATCAGATCTATGTCCCCAGTTACACGGTAAACCTTCTTTACCCTAAGCTTCTTTATTGCATCGTAAACATGCTTTCTCTTCGTAGGCTCTATTTTAACGAAGATAAAAACATCTCCCCTCTTCTCACCCAGGAGCTCAAGGGCTTTCTCAGTTAGATCTATAAAACCCCTACCAGTCCTAATATACCCCAGCTCTTTTAGAACTTTCAAGTGATTGCTCAATGCCTGTCTTGTTATTCCAAGCTCTTCAGCAAGTTCGTCTTGGGTTTTTTCGACGGTATGAACCTCTATCGTTTTCCCCTCTCTGTACAGTTTCCTTAAAAGTTCAACCTGTCTATTGGTGAGCTCGACCTTTTCCCTTGTCATAGAGCTACACCATCCTTGAACTTTACAAACATAAGTCCTTTACTGGTTTCATAAATCTTTTGGCTAAAGGACATCTCTGTCAAGTAGTCCAAGCTCTTCACCATCCTCCCTAACCCTAATCCTCCCGAACCTAAGTTCAGCCACAGGTTCTTCAACAGGGGTAAGTAATTCAATTTTTCCTTCAGCGAAGTTTATTCCTTTCAGTATTCCTACTCCCAAGCAAAAGCCTTCCTTGTTGATTAATCCAATAAGAAGGTTGCTCAACTTTGTGAAGTCAAGAAACCTCAGGACATTTTTGTCAATATTCCTGGGGCCTTCAACTACGTCAGCCTTAACAACGAAATACTTATCCCCAATTCTCCTACCATGGATGATTA
Organism: Thermococci archaeon; assembly: GCA_003660485.1. Classification (GTDB taxonomy): domain Archaea; phylum Methanobacteriota_B; class Thermococci; order Thermococcales; family Thermococcaceae; genus Pyrococcus. The sequence goes on from QMUI01000030.1 coordinate 5,340, forward strand.
TCCATTTAAAAAGCTTCTCTAGTAAGGATTTCTCCCCCTCACTTATTGGCTTACCTTGAAACAGAGAAGTTCCCGTAACAGCAACATTTGAAAGATCAAACACTCTTAACTTTGCGTTCTCAAAGTACTTTTTCCATTTCTCTCTCCTTATTGCCCGCCTTTCCGCTCTGGAGAAGTCCCTTGCATGCTCGCTGACCTGAAGCTTCATCGTTATCTCTTCATAACCCCTTAGAATTGGTTCAAGTTCATCCTCTCGCTCCAATGCCAAGATCAAATCCGGCTTAACGGCCTCAATTTTCATTCTTTTGAGATCAACCCCAGAACCGTAAATCATCCCCGTTGTATCTATAAGGACAACATCAGCAAGCCTCTTGGCAACTTCACTTAACTTGCTTACCCCCACAACCATCTCTCCAAAAAATTGAGTTGGAGTTATACTACCAACGAAGTAGTGAGCATAAGCTCTAAGGCCCTCCATGGATGAGAAGTGGGAATCAACTAGAGCCAAGCTTATAGTTCCAGGGGGAAGGATGCCCTTCTGCCCAACGTCAGCATCAATAATTGCCACCCTTAAACCATTAGAAATTAGCTCATTTGCCAAATAAACAGCTAACGTCGTCTTCCCCGTGTCAACATCCCCAATTATCATAACCTTAGCAGGTTTCCGCAGTGATAATATCTTCATTAGAGCATCCTTCCTGTCCTCGGGAACTTCCCTCGTAAAAGAAGCCTTATTGACTTCCATTCATACCACCCGTTAATATTTTATCGCAATGGTATTATCTATCAGCATGCTTGACCCATTCAGTGAGAGAGCAAAAGACCTACTAAAAGAATTCGGATCCATAAATGAATTTATGAATGCTATACCCACTATAGTTACCATTGAGGAGGTCGTTGAAAGGTTAAAGGTTGTCAAGTATAGGGAGGATGCTAGTAGCTTTATGGACGTTCAAGATATAAGGGATCTCGCCCAGTTCTACGCTTTACTTGGAGCTTTAGCGTTCTCCCCCTATGGTCTGGAGTTGGAGCTCGTAAAGAAGGCTAATTTAATAATATACTCAGAGAGAATTAGAAGAACCGAGAAAATTAGGCCCGAAGAGATAAGCCTTCCAATTCAGCTAGCAGTAGAGTTCCCAATTGATGACGTTAAGGCCCTTGAGAGGGTTTTTAGGGGATTGCCAGAATACACAATTAAAATTTCAGAGTTCCTGGAGCTCTTACCTGGGGAAAAGCTCTCCAACTACTACATCTATAGAGGGCTTGTGTACCTAAAAAAGGAAGACCTCATGAAGATTTGGGAGATGGCATTTGAGAGGAACACCGAAAAGGCAGTTAACCTACTCTACGAAATCAGAGATGACCTCCCAGAATTCTACACCGAACTGTTGGGAGAGATAAGGAGCTTTGCAGAGGAAGAGTTCAAGGCCAGATTCAAAGATGTCAAGTCAGGCATCTTAAAGCCCGAACTATTCCCACCCTGTGTGAAGAACGCCCTAAAAGGAGTGCCACAGGGGCTCAGGAACTACGCTATTACAGTTCTGCTCACGAGCTTCTTGAGCTATGCAAGGATATGCCCCAACCCCCCTAAGAGGAACGTAAGGGTTAGGGACTGCATAGACGATTTAAAGGTAATAAAGGATGAGATACTTCCTATGATAATCGAAGCGGCGAACCGTTGCTCTCCTCCATTGTTTGAGGATCAACCTAATGAAATTAAGAATATATGGTACCACCTGGGCTTCGGATATACAGCGAACCCAACGCTTGAGGACAGTGGAAATTCAACATGGTACTTCCCACCTAACTGCGAGAAAATAAGGACGAATGCACCGCAACTCTGCACCCCGGATAAGCACTGCAAGTACATCAGGAACCCCTTGACTTACTACCTCAGGAGGCTTTACATGGAGGGTAAGAGAAATGCTCCTAAGGGAGGTAACAAAGGAGGAAAGGAGTAAGTTCTATAAGGAAGAGTGGAATGCCAAAGATATTCCCGATTTCATCGTGGATACCCTTGAATATAGGGAGTTTGGATTTGATCACACTGGAGAGGGGCCCAACGATAGAAAAAACCACTATAGTGATTTAAGGGACTTAGAAGACTACATCAGAGCAACATCACCCTACGCCGTCTACTCCAGCGTAGCCCTCTACGAAAAACCAGAGAAAATGGAAGGATGGCTTGGGGCAGAAATAGTGTTCGACATAGACGCTAAAGATCTCCCGTTGAAACGGTGTAACCATGAACCTGGAACTGTCTGTCCTATATGCCTCAACGATGCAAAAGAGCTCGCCAAAGATACCCTAGTCATACTGAAAGAAGAGCTAGGATTTGAAAACGTTCACGTTATATATTCTGGGAGAGGGTATCACATAAGAGTTTTAGATGAATGGGCATTAAACCTCGATTCAAAAGCAAGGGAAAGGATACTAGCCTTTGTTTCTGCCAGTGAGATTGAGGATGTATCCGAGTTTAGGAAGCTTCTAATTGAGAAGAGGGGATGGTTCGTTCTAAACCATTCTTACCCCAGGGTTTTTAGGCTTAGATTCGGATACTTTATCTTAAGAGTAAAGTTTCCGCACCTGAAAAATATGGGAATTAGAAGAGACATTGCTGAGAGGATAATCAATTCAAAAGAAGAAATTTATAGAGGATTCGTGCGAAATGCCATCCTAGCTTCCTTTCCCCACGGAGTTGGTGTTGAAACTCTGGCAAAGCTCTTCGCACTGTCAACAAGGTTCTCTAAAGCGTACTTTGACGGAAGGGTTACGGTAGATATAAAGAGGATACTAAGGCTACCCTCAACTCTACATTCCAAAGTGGGATTAGTTGCGAAGTACGTAGGAACAACGGAAAAAGAAGTCATGAAGTTCAATCCTTTTAGGCATGCCGTTCCAAAATTCAGAAAGAAAGAAGTAAGGGAAGCTTA
>QMUI01000031.1 GCA_003660485.1 Thermococci archaeon
GAAGAATCTAAAGCTGAACAACGTTAGGAACGCTGAAGTTAGGTACGGCGACCTGTACGAGCCCGTCAAGGGAGAGAAGTTCAATTCAATAATCACTAACCCCCCAGTTCATGCGGGAAAGGATGTTCTTGAAAGGATTATTAGGGAGGCTCCCCTTTATCTTGAAGATGATGGTCTTCTGCAAATAGTTGTAAAGACGAAGCAAGGAGCTAAGTGGGTGAAAGAAGTCATGGAAGGTACTTTTAGCGAGGTTGTTGAACTTGCTAAGGGTAGTGGCTACAGGGTTTACGCTGGGAAGAAATAGTTATAAACGCATCACGTTGAATGGTATCGAGGGTAAAGTTTATTAAAGGCTTAATGCAGGACACCTTCACCGAGTGGGAGTGCCGGGATAGCCCAGCCTGGTAGGGCGCGGGCCTTGAGAGCCCGTGGGCGTTTGCCCGCCGGGGTTCAAATCCCCGTCCCGGCGCCAGAATTATCCTTATAATTTGAGGGGTGGTAAAATGGCTGATTTCAGGCACATAGTTCGTGTTGCGGGAGTTGATTTGGATGGACACAAGCAATTAAGGTGGGCGCTCACCGCTATCAAGGGAGTCGGCATTAACTTCGCCACAATGGTCTGCAGAGTTGCAGGGCTCGACCCTTTCATGAAAGCAGGCTATCTTACGGATGAGCAGGTCAAGAAGATAGAGGAAATACTCGTCGATCCAGTTGCCCATGGAATCCCACGGTGGGCAGTTAACAGGCCGAAGGACTACGAGACGGGTAGGGATATGCACCTCATTACTGCCAAGCTTGACATGGCGATAAGAGAGGACATCATGAGGCTCAGGAGGATAAGGGCCTACAGGGGTATCAGGCACGAGCTTGGTCTACCAGTTAGAGGTCAGAGAACTAGATCCAACTTCAGGAGAGGTCAGACAGTTGGTGTGAGCAGGAAGAAGAAGTGATGGGGTGGTGAGAAATGGGAGATCCTAAGAGGCAGAGGAAGAAGTACGAGACTCCGCCTCACCCATGGATTAAGGAGAGGCTTGACAGGGAAAGGGTGCTAATGGACAAGTACGAGCTTAAGAACAAGAAGGAGCTCTGGAAGCACGAGACTCAGCTTAAGAACTTCAGAAGAAGGGCGAGAAGGCTGCTAGCTGCAAGAGGTAAGCAGGCCGAGATCGAGAGACAACAGTTGCTCGCCAGACTTAAGAGGCTTGGCCTCCTTCCTGAGGATGCCGTCCTCGATGACGTTCTCTCCCTGACAATCGAGGACATCCTTGAGAGGAGGCTACAGACGATAGTCTACAAGAAGGGACTGGCTAGGACAATGAGGCAGGCTAGGCAGCTCATAGTCCATGGTCACATTGAGGTCAACGGCCAGATAATAAGATCACCGAGCTACCTTGTCCTTAAGGAAGAGGAGGACACGATTACCTATGCAAGAACATCACCTTTCGCGAACCCACAGCACCCTGAGAGGATGATGATTGAGAAGGCTAAGCAGGGTGGTGAGGCATGAGCGAGGAGCAGGTTAACATCAAGAAGAAGGAAAAGTGGGGTATAGCACACATATACTCAAGCTACAACAACACGATAATCCACATCACCGACATCACCGGGGCTGAAACGATAAGCAGGTGGAGCGGTGGTATGGTGGTTAAGGCTGACAGGGATGAGCCTTCACCTTATGCAGCTATGATTGCAGCAAAGAGGGCCGCTGAGGAGGCCCTTGAGAAGGGAATCATTGGGGTTCACATAAGGGTAAGGGCCCCAGGAGGAAGTAAGAGCAAGACTCCTGGGCCCGGAGCCCAGGCAGCGATTAGAGCTCTCGCTAGGGCTGGCCTTAAGATAGGTAGGGTTGAGGATGTTACTCCAATTCCACACGATGGTACTAGGCCTAAGGGCGGTAGGAGAGGTAGGCGCGTCTGATTCCTCTATTTTATTTTCGTGGAGGAGTGAAAATGGTTGAGGTTGAGATTCTCGAAAAGAGGGACGATTCAATTAAGTTCATTCTAAAAGGTGTTCACGTTGCCTTTGCAAACGCCCTAAGAAGAACTATTCTTGCTGAGGTTCCAACGTTTGCCGTGGATGAGGTTGAGTTCTATGAGAATGATTCTGCACTCTTTGATGAGATTATAGCCCACAGGCTCGCCATGATCCCGCTCACAACCCCGGTTGACAGGTTTGAGCTCGATGCCCTTGAGCTTGACGATTATACAGTAACTCTTTCCCTTGAAGCTGAGGGCCCAGCAATAGTTTATTCTGGTGACTTAAAGAGCGATGATCCTGATGTTAAGCCCGTGACTCCAGATATTCCAATAGTTAAGCTGGCCAAGGGTCAGAGGCTCGTGTTCAATGCATATGCAAAGCTTGGAAGGGGAAAGGATCACGCAAAGTGGCAGCCGGGCTTTGTGTACTACAAGTACTACACTAAGATCCACATAAGCAAGGAGATCGAGGGCTGGGAAAAGCTGAAGAAGCTCGCTAAGAAGAGGGGGTTACCCGTAGAGGAGACGGATTCTGAGGTTATAGTAACTACAATAAAGCCCTTCTACATTCCAAAGGAATTTGAAGAATACGAAGGAGATAAGATTTGGGAAGAGATAGTGCCCGACACGTACGTTTTCACGGTTGAAACTAATGGAGAACTTCCCGTTGAGGAGATAGTTAGCATTGCGCTCAAGATACTCATGAGGAAGGCCGATAGGTTTATAAATGAACTTCAAAGATTAGCTGGATGACCTGAGCGGGGGTTGCCGAGCCTGGCCAAAGGCGCGGGATTTAGGGTCCCGTCCCGTAGGGGTTCCGGGGTTCAAATCCCCGCCCCCGCACCACACTTTCACGCTCACCCCGCCCTTGTCGGTTTCCCTGCGGCGAGATAATAGCTTAAGGAGGATGGCTTTATGAAGAGGACTGGTTCAACTGATCCAAACCTTAGAAGGCTCATTCGCTTCCTAAGGAAGAAGTCAAATGAGCAGGGTGTAAAGATCTGGAAGGACATAGCTTGGAGGCTCGAAAGGCCCAGAAGGCAGAGGGCAGAAGTCAACGTCAGTAAGATAAACAGGTACGCAAGGGAGGGTGAAATGATAGTAGTTCCTGGGAGCGTCCTTGGTGCTGGAAGGCTCGAGAAGAAGGTTATTGTTGCGGCATGGAAGTTCAGTGAGACCGCAAGGAGGAAGATCATTGAAGCTGGGGGAGAGGCAATAACAATTGAGGAGCTCGTCGAGAGGAACCCGAAGGGAAGTGGAGTAAGGATAATGGAGTGATGAGCCATGAGGATTATTAACGCTGATGGTTTAATCCTTGGAAGGCTTGCTTCAAAAGTTGCAAAGATGCTCCTTGAGGGCGAGGAGGTTGTAATAGTCAACGCTGAGAAGGCTGTAATAACGGGCAACAGGGATGTTATATTCAAGAAGTACAAGCAGAGGACAGAACTCAGAACCTTGACAAATCCCAGGAGAGGTCCCTTCTATCCAAAAAGGAGCGATGAAATTGTGAGGAGGACTATCAGAGGAATGCTCCCATGGAAGACCGACAGGGGAAGGAAGGCCTTCAAGAGGCTTAAGGTGTACGTCGGCGTTCCAAAGGAGTTCCAGGGGAAGCAGCTCGAGACGATAATGGAGGCCCACGTTTCAAGGCTCTCAAGGCCAAAATATGTCACAGTTGGTGAGGTTGCCAAGTTCTTGGGAGGAAAGTTCTGAGGTGGTGTGAATGAGGATTATCCAGACTACTGGTAAGAGGAAGACTGCTATCGCGAGGGCGGTTATTAGGGAAGGTAAGGGTAGGGTTAGGATCAACGGGAAGCCCGTTGAAATTATCGAGCCAGAGATCGCAAGGTTCACGATCCTTGAGCCCCTGATCCTTGCCGGGGAGGAGATATGGAACAGCGTTGACATTGACGTTAAGGTTCAGGGCGGAGGTTTCATGGGTCAGGCCGAGGCCGCTAGAATTGCAATAGCTAGGGCACTGGTAGAGTGGACTGGGGATATGAACCTTAAGGAGAAGTTCATGAAGTACGACAGGACAATGCTCGTTGGAGATCCCAGAAGGACAGAGCCCCACAAGCCCAACAGGTCAACCAAGGGTCCAAGAGCGAAGAGGCAGAAGAGCTATCGTTGATCTTCCTCCGTTAATTTTAAAAACTCTTTATTATCGAAAAGCGAGTGGGGTGTAAGCCGTTGATAATTCCCGTGAGATGCTTTACCTGTGGGAAGGTAATTGGCGATAAGTATTACGAGTTCAAGAGAAGAGTCGAGGCAGGGGAGGATCCCGAGAAGGTGCTTGATGATCTTGGCCTTGAGAGGTACTGTTGCAGGAGGATGCTCCTCAGTCACGTTGAGTTAATCGATGAGATAATGCACTATAGGGTTTATTAAAAACCAGCCTTTCTTTGTTTAGGTGGGGCCGTGGGGTAGCTTGGCTATCCTCCCGGCCTGGGGCGCCGGTGACCCGGGTTCAAATCCCGGCGGCCCCACCAAAATTTTAGAGGTGGTGTCCGTGTTCAAGTACACGAGATTTGAAAAAGCTAGGATTATAGGTGCAAGGGCTCTCCAGATAGCAATGGGGGCACCGGTCCTTATAGACGTTCCCGAAGGAATAACACCTTTAGATGCGGCAATCATGGAGTTTGAAAAGGGTGTGATACCAATAACAGTAATTAGGCCGAGCTGATGCGGGATGAGCGTCATACAGAACGTTATAGGAAGGGTTATAGTATTGAGAGGGGGAAAGTATTCGGTTGAAGTAGATGTTGTAACCGATGACGGTTTTGGTAGGTTTGCTTCTCCTATTGAAGAAAACCCTCTTCTTCACATTGCCGAGGCGAGAAGGGCTGTGAGTGAAGTTGACGAAATAATTGGGCCTGAGCTCATTGGCTTTGATGCCGTTGAACAGGAACTTATTGACAGCTACCTATGGGAAATTGATGGAACTGACGACCTAAGCCATATAGGGGCAAATACGGCCTTAGCGGTTTCTGTTGCTATAGCAAAAGCCGCTGCAAGCTCTAGGGACCTCTCCCTATACTCGTACATTGGAGGCACATTCACAACAGAACTCCCAGTTCCAATACTTACGTTCGCTGGGGATGAGAAGTTTGAATATCATTTGATTGTTAGAGATCTCCTCGAGGTCACGGATATAATTGACGCAATAAGCAAGATATTGGAGAAATCCTCGGAGCTGAGCTTGGAATCACTTTCCAAGGCTTCTGAGGAAGTGGGGATGGAGCTTGGTCTTGAGGTAGCCCTTGGAATTACGATGAAAAAAGAAATGGACATAGAATCGGTTCTTAACTTAGTGGAAGACAATAACATAGCGTACATAAAACCCATAGGAGAGCCAGAACTCTTCCTTGAGCTTATAGCGGGCACTCATGGAGTATTTATAGATGGAGAATATCTCTTCAGAACCAAGAACATATTGGATAGGAGGTATTACAACGCACTATCAATAAAACCTATAAACCTTGGAACGCTCACCGACTTGTATAACTTCGTGAACGATGTGAAGGCCGAAAAAATAACCCCAATTTTGGCTGAGGCTAAGTACGAGCCGGCTGATGAAACTCTCCCTCACGTGGCGCTGGGCCTTAGGTGCCCGGCTATGTTAATAAATTGGAACTCAGTCGAGAAAATTAACGAGCTGAATAGGATAGCTGAAGAGTTGGGTGAAAGGGGTAGGATAATAACGTTTGAAGAGTAAGGAGGTGGTTGGAGATGGCTGATGAGTATCTCGTTCCACTTGACCAATATCTAGCAGCTGGAGTCCATATAGGGACACAGCAGAAAACCAAGGACATGAAAAAGTTCATCTACAGAGTCAGACAGGACGGCCTCTACGTCCTTGATGTTAGGAAGACTGATGAGAGGCTTAAAGTAGCGGGCAAATTCTTGGCAAAGTTCGAGCCCCAGAGCATACTTGCAGTAAGCGTTAGGCTTTATGGCCAGAAGCCCGTGAAGAAGTTCGGGGAGGTTACAGGAGCTAGGGCAATGCCCGGAAGATTTCTCCCTGGGACAATGACAAATCCTGCAGTAAAGAACTTCTTTGAGCCCGATGTGATAATTATTACAGATCCCAGAGCAGATCACCAGGCAATGAAAGAGGCCGTAGAGGTTGGCATTCCAATAGTTGCCCTCGTTGATACTGAGAACCTCCTGAGCTATGTTGATCTTGCAATACCAACAAACAACAAGGGTAGAAAGGCCTTGGCTTTAATATACTGGATCCTAGCCAGGGAGATACTCTACAACAGGGGGGAGATACAGAGCAGAGAAGACTTTAAAGTGCCAGTTGAGGAGTTTGAGATGAAGATAGTCAGGAGATGACTCCCTCTCTATTATTCTATTCTTGGTGTTGAAATTGCTTGTCTGTACTAAGTGCGGGAGAAAATTTGAGGAAAAATTTCTTCTGCAGTGTGAGTGTGGGGGAACGTTGTTCGTTGAAAGGAAGTATAATGCATTTCTTCCAGATTCTAGATTCTTTGATATTAGAAGGTATTTAAAATACCTTCCAGTTGATGTTAGTTTCTTGCCCAAAATACCGCCAATTATAACTCCAGTTGTTGAAATTGAAGGAATAAAATTTAAGCTGGATTACCTCCACCCCACAGGTTCATTCAAAGACAGGGGGACCTTCGTTACAATAGCGAAGCTCAAAGAGGAAGGAATAGGTGAGGTAGTCCTAGACAGTTCTGGGAATGCCGCACTTAGCTTGGCATTTTACTCTATGATCTCTGGGATTAAGGCTCACATATTCCTTTCCTATGATGCAAAGCCTGGGAAAATTTCAGCCTTGATGAATCTAAACGCGAAAGTTCACTTCGTTGAAGGTGACAGAATGGAGGTTCATGAGAGCGCAGTTGAATTCTCTAAGGCCACGGGAATTCCCTATGTGAGCCACTGGCTAAATCCCTACTTCATTGAAGGTACTAAGACTATAGCTTTTGAAATATACGAGGAAATTGGGGTTCCTGAGGAAATCTTCATACCAACTGGAAGTGGAACGGCCTTCCTGGGAGTATGGAAAGGATTTAAGGAGCTTATGGAGATGGGAGAGATAGACAGGCTCCCAAAACTCATTGCAGTTCAGGCGGAGGGCTTCGAGAGCCTCTGTCCAAGATCGCCCAGGATTAATAAGCTTGCCGATGGAATAGCAATTCCAAACCCTCCAAGGCTTGAGGAAATGAGAAGGGCTCTTAAAGAAACTGGGGGTTATTGTATAAGTGTTGGGGAAGATGATACTCTAGCAGCATATCACTGGCTTAAGATGAGAGGGCTTTTAGTCGAGGAAACATCAGCTACTGCTCTTGCGGGATACTGGAAGGCTAAGGAGGAGGGTATTGCGGCGGAGAATTCTTTAATACTCTTAACTGGCGTTAAGAGGTAATTCTATAAACCTCCTCTTCTAAGCATTTTCTGGTGGTGAGGATGATAAGGTATCCAGCTGTAGCCGGCCAATTTTACCCTACAGGTGACGAGTTAACAGAGATGCTTGAGAGGTTCTTCAGCGATCTCGGCGAGGAGGGAAGCAAGAGAAGGATCACCGCAGGGGTTGTCCCTCACGCTGGCTATGTTTTTTCAGGCTATACTGCTTCGAGAACGTACAAGGCCATATATGAGGATGGCCTTCCGGAGACTTTCGTAATCCTGGGGCCGAACCATACGGGTATGGGCTCTCCGATAGCAGTTTACCCTGAAGGAGAGTGGGAGACCCCCCTAGGGAGGGTTAAGGTGGACGATGAGATGGCAAAGGCCATCGTTGAACTCTCAAACATTGCGGATCTTGATGATCTGGCCCACCGCTATGAGCATTCGATTGAAGTTCAGCTACCCTTCATCCAGTACCTTGCGGATTTGGCTGGGAAGGATTTCACTATAGTCCCCATAACTTTGGGAATTCAGGATGAGGATATTGCGGAAACCCTAGGTAAGGCCGTTTATGAAGCATCTCAGTCCTTAGGAAGGGATGTTATTGTAATAGCCTCCACAGACTTCATGCACTACGGCTACTTCTACGGCTACGTTCCCTTCACTGGGAGGGCCGAAGAGCTACCAAACATGGTCAAGGAATGGGACATGAGAGTCATAAGGAGAATCCTCGACTTTGACGTTAAGGGGATGTTCGAGGAGATTAGGGCCATGAATCACACCATGTGCGGCCCTGGGGGAGTTGGGGTTGGAATAGTGTACTCAAAGCTGATGGATGCAGTTGAGGCTGAGCTACTCCA
>QMUI01000032.1 GCA_003660485.1 Thermococci archaeon
CTTCACCAGCTAAAACATCATGAAGAGTTATTGGTATATCTTCCATTCCAAGAATGAGGCTTAGATTTGCCATTGTTATATCTGCATCAATAAGTATAACTTCTTTTCCAAATTGAGCTAGGGCAACACCAATATTAGCGACAGTTGTGGTTTTACCTGTACCTCCCTTCCCTGATGCAAAAACTATTGAGCGGCCTTCCACGTTAATCCCCCCATGGTGAATTAAAGTGTCTTACCAGTTTTTTGAACTTTTAAGTTAAATATCTTTCTCTTCCCTTTGTTTGCGAAGAGGAAAAAGTATATGAAGGTCACCCAATATGGATAAATTAGTATGGGGGAAAAGAAAAAACCAATTGATGAACTTCCTTGGCAGGAGTACGAGATTAAAGAGTTCAAGGAAAAGTTTCCCGCGTTAGCTAAGGAGCTTGAGGGGAGTGAAGGTGTGGGAATATCTGGAATAAGGCTTGATGAGTATCAAGTACTACTAGAAGAGGAAGAAGACAAGATAGATTTTTCGGGGTACAATCCAACGATAATAGACTTTCTCAGGAGATGTGAGACTGATGAAGAGGCCCTAGAAATAATAAACTGGATGGAAAAGCAAGGGGAAATAACTCCAGAGATGGCGAAGCAACTTAGGGTAACTTTAGTTCATAAAGGAGTAAGGGCTTTTGGGCCTAAAAAAGAGTGGGGTTGGTACGAGAGGCATGGAAAACACTAAAGATTACCAACAACTTGAAGTACCATTCCCTCTATTCTTATAGGCTCAAGACGTCTGGCGAGAATTATCGCTTTGTCTAACTTCCCCTCACTCTCGGCATGGATTGTGAAAAGGGGATCACCCTCCTTCACTTTTTCTCCAACTTTGACATGTAGCATGATTCCTGCACCTTTATCTTCAGGAGCTCCGGCTTCCCTTGCTATGGCAGTTATTGCCTTGTTGTCTATTGCCGTTACATATCCATTTGATTGGGCGTGAATGGTGTATGTTTTGTCTCCTATTGGAATGTCCTCTGGTTTTATGTCTGGATTTCCACCTTGCTCCTCTATGATTTCTCTCATCTTCTGATAAGCCTTTCCGCTCTCCAGAATTTCTCTCGCAACTTTTCTTCCCATGCCTTTTGCCGCTACTCCCCCCATCTCCAGCAAAATCCCTGCTAATCCAATGGCCTTTTCGACTAGGCTTCCTGGTCCTTTTCCTGTCATTAGGGTTTGTAAGGCTTCCTTTGCTTCTAAGGCTGGTCCAATTGTGTGACCTATTGGTTGCCCGCCATAGGTAATTGCAACTTCCACATACTGCCCTAGCCTTTTACCTAGTTCGATAAAGTCTTTTGCAAGGGATCTCGCTTCTTCCATTGTCTCAACTTTCACACCCTTTCCTGTGGGGATATCAATAAGTATGTACTGGCTTCCTATTGCGTACTTCTTGGACATTATACTGGCAAGCATTAATCCCCTTGGATCTAGACTAAGTCTTCTTTCAACGTGGATAGTTAAGTCATCAGCAGGTGCTAAGTTGAGTGCTCCGCCCCACACTAAGCATGCTCCTATCTTCTCTACTATCCTTTTTATTTCATCTAGACCTAACGTCACATTTGTTAATACCTCAACAACGTCTGCAGTTCCAGCAGCGCTTGTGATTGCTCTTGAGCTTGTTTTTGGTATTGTTAATCCAGCTGCTGCCACTATTGGGACAACAATGACGTTTGTTTTGTTACCTGGCACACCGCCTATGCTGTGGACATCCATAATCGGCTTCCTGTCAATGTCAAGCATATCACCAGTTTCCGCCATTGCTATGGTTAGTGCTGCAATCTCATCCATGTCTAACCCGTTTATTTCAAGTGCAGTTACAAAAGCACTTATTTCAGTATTTCTGAGTTTTCTGTCTACTATATCTTTGACTATAGTTTCTATTTCCACTTTTCTAAGTTTCTCTCCCTTCATTTTTTTCTTTATGTATCTAACGCTCTCAGGGGTGCCTGCTGGTGATAAGGCCACAGTTTCTCCCTCAGAAAATTGGTGGCTCTCTAGGATATCCTTAGATAGTCCTATTTCACCTGCTTCAACAAAATCGCTTATCGCGGCGCTTCCATATATAGATTTTTTTCCACTTTCAATTCTGATTAAGTCATTTGGGTGTATCTTCCACTCTTGGGCATCTTTGGGATTTATGAAAATAGTAAATCCTCCTGTCTTTACTCCGAGAATCCTAACTTTGGCCCTCATTGCGTTCACCTGTAGTTTGAACTTTTATTAATGTGGAGATAAAGTTTTAGGATTTAATTAGTGTCTGCAAGAATCTCACGATATCAATGAGTTTGAAGTGTCCAGTTTCGACGTCATATCTAGTTGATATGGGAACTTCAACAATCCTGGCTCCCAACTTCTTAGCTTTTATTAGGATTTCAGTTTCAACTTCATACCTATCGCTTGTAATTTTGGGGATGAACTCCTTCTTTACTGCCCTAAATCCGCTTTGGGAGTCCTCTATCCTTTCTCCCACCTTTAAGGATATGAGAGTTGAAGTTATCCAGTTGCTTAGTTTTCTTATAAGTGGTCTTTTTCCTTTTTTTACTATCCTCTTTCCAATGACGAAGTCAGCGTTCCCTTGAACAATTGGTTCTAGAAGCTTCGGTATTTCCTTTGGATTATGCTGACCATCTGCATCCATGAGGACTATTATATCCCCACTTGTTCTCTTTATGCCCTCTCTTAAGGCAGCACCTTTTCCCGAATTCCTTTCTAGTCGGATAACATTTACCCCGAACGATCTGGCGATTTCTGAGGTATTATCTTCTGATCCATCATCTACAACAATTACTTCATCTACGAAATCTGGAATTTTCGAAAGAACACTCCCTATTCTTTTCCCTTCATTATAGGCTGGAATGACTACGGTAATCTTGAAGCCCTTAAACATGAAAAGACATTTAATGAGGTACGTTAAATACGTTATGGGTGGTAGGGTGATTATAAAGCTTATGGGTTTATTTTCCCACTTAGCTGGAGCCAAGGAGGTTGAAATAAAGATTGATGGAAAGAGAAGGGTAGGGGACGTCCTTAGGGAAGTTATACCTAGGTTTGACGAGGTAAAGGAGAAGATAATAATTATTAATGGAAAAGTAGCAACTGAGGACGCTGAGGTTAGTGATTGTGATGTTGTTAAGGTTATGCCAGTGCTTAGTGGGGGGTAGAGAATGGATCTTGAGAGGGCTTTAAATGCTTTTCACTCTATGAAGGTAAGCCAGATAACTCCTCCCCTAGCGCAGATGCCAATTGTTGAAGAGAATTCACCGATAATTGACATAATGAAGATACTCAGAACGAGGCATCATGTGTGGGTGGTAAACAATAAGGAAGATATGAAGCTGGTTGGTGTTGTTAGGTATCTTGATGTGATTGATATTCTGCTTCCCCCCAAGAGGGCAAGGCTGGGCATGATAAGCTCACTTTTTAAGTCAATAATGGGAGGCGCTGAGAAAGCCGGAGATATTATGGAAAGGAACGTTTTAACTATTGAAGAAGATGCTACGGTGCTTGAGGCTCTTGAAAAAATGAAAAGGTATAGAGTTGGCATATTGGCCCTAGTTGATTATGAAGGCAGATTAAAAGGAGAGATAAGTCTTAGGCTTTTAATAACGGAATTTCTTAGGTTAATAAGGGTGGGGGGTGAAGAATGGAAGCAGCAACGTGGATCCTCTTCACACTCGGAGTAGCTGTGATGCTGGCAAAGATCGGAGATTCAATAGTTGAGAGGTTTGGACTTCCTGGGGTATTGGGCGAGCTTTTAATGGGTATGCTCTTAGGTAATCTTGTTTACTTTGGTATTGTGAGTGAGAAGTACCTTCCGATAACAATGGGATCTAGTGAAGTTATAGACTTCCTGGCAAAGCTTGGAATAATATTTCTCCTATTCTTGGGAGCCCTTGATACTGATATTAAGCAATTGAAAAAAACTGGGGTTACAGCGACTGTTTCTACTCTTCTTGGAGTTTTTGTCCCTCTTGTAATGGGATACTACGCTTTAAGGTGGATGGGATATGACTATAGGGAGGCCTTTGCTGGTGGTGTTCTGTTAACCGCGACGAGCATAGGTTTAACCGTTAGGGTAATGATGGATCTCGGTGTTCTAAGGAGTGAAGTTGGAGCAGCATCACTAAGCGCAAGTGTTATGGATGACTTTCTTGGGATTGCCTTGATAATATTTGCAGTTGGGAGTGGCTCCCTTCTAGGTTTGGGTGTTAAAATAGTGTTATTTTTCATGATCACTGGGGTGCTAGGATGGTACTTCATAGACTATTATGTTAAATTTGCTGAAAAATTACGAGTAGAGAAGGGCATTCTTGGGATGATTGTAGGTATGATGTTTTTATTCGCGGCTTTAGCAGAAGGATGGTTTGCTGCTGCAATAGAGGGAGCCTTTATGATGGGTTTAATACTTTCGAAGTTGCCAGAAGGTAAGAGAATAATGGAAGAGATAAAAAGTATTGGATATGGGTTTTTGATCCCAATATTCTTTGTGCACACAGGTGCAATGCTCAATCTAAAAGTATTTGGAAATGTCGATGCCCTTAAGCTCGCTTTTGTATTAAGTGCTATTGCAATAATAGGAAAAATTGCTGGAAGAGGATTTGGGGCTTGGATAACTGCTTGGGGTCGAGGGAAAAGCTTTCTCTTAACTCGTGAAAACTTTAAAATGTCCCTTCAAATGGGTATTGGATCAATTCCTAGAACTGAGGTTGCCTTAGTAGATTTAATGGTTGCGATCCATGCTGGGGCAATTTCACCTGATGATGCTCCAAAGTTCATTGCGGCAACCTTAATATTTATTACTGTCTCAGTGATTGTGACACCCCCCTTATTAAAGTGGGCATTTAGAGAAGAAGTTGAGAAACAAAAACGGGCTAAAATGGAGATTAGAAAAGAAAGAATAGAAAGGAAAAAGAGAGCCCGATGATTGGAAAAGGAGTGAGCTGATTTATGATGATCGACTTCTCGCTGAGGGCTCGTTCTTTTGCCCCAACAAATTCACGAACGTTAAAGTTCTTGTATGTGCATTGATGCATGTAAAATTCATGATTTTATAACTTCTTTTGCCAAAACGTTTGTTCTACTTGGAATTTTCTACTGAAATAGATTTTACATCCGAGAGCTCAATGAACAAAAGGATTCTCACCCTTATTTACCGAAAGTTTTATATAGTCTACTGTTCAAACCTGTATCGCCAATCGACTAAATTGGGGTGGTGAACATGGTTGAGCAAGACCCTTATGAGATTGTTATTAAGCAACTTGAGAGGGCTGCTCAGTATATGGAGATAAGTGAGGAGGCCCTTGAGTTCTTGAAGAGGCCCCAGAGGATTGTTGAGGTCTCAATTCCGGTAGAGATGGATGATGGTACTGTCAAAGTATTCACAGGATTTAGAGTCCAGCACAACTGGGCTAGAGGTCCAACCAAGGGCGGAATTAGGTGGCACCCAGAGGAGACCCTCAGTACAGTTAAGGCTCTCGCTGCTTGGATGACTTGGAAGACTGCTGTTATGGATCTCCCATATGGTGGAGGTAAGGGTGGAATTATAGTTGATCCCAAGAAGCTCTCAGACAGGGAGAAGGAGAGGCTCGCTAGAGGATACATAAGGGCAATTTACGATGTCATAAGCCCATACGAGGACATTCCAGCTCCTGACGTTTACACTAACCCACAGATCATGGCATGGATGATGGACGAGTACGAGACCATAAGCAGGAGGAAGACTCCCGCATTCGGTATCATAACAGGAAAGCCACTCAGCATTGGAGGTTCACTTGGTAGAATTGAGGCTACAGCAAGAGGTGCCTCATACACCATAAGAGAGGCTGCAAAGGTTCTCGGTTGGGATGACCTTAAGGGCAAGACAATCGCAATCCAGGGTTACGGTAACGCGGGTTACTACCTCGCCAAGATAATGAGCGAAGACTTTGGAATGAAGGTCGTTGCAGTTAGCGACAGCAAGGGTGGAATTTACAACCCCGATGGCCTCAACGCTGACGAAGTTCTCAAGTGGAAGAAGGAGCACGGTAGCGTTAAGGACTTCCCAGGAGCAACCAACATAACAAATGAGGAGCTTCTCGAGCTTGAGGTCGACGTACTAGCTCCAGCCGCAATTGAAGAAGTTATAACTAAGAAGAACGCCGACAACATAAAGGCCAAGATCGTCGCTGAGGTTGCAAACGGTCCAGTTACACCAGAGGCTGACGAAATACTCTTCGAAAAGGGAATCCTTCAGATCCCAGACTTCCTCTGTAACGCAGGTGGAGTTACAGTCAGTTACTTCGAGTGGGTTCAGAACATAACTGGCTACTACTGGACAATAGAGGAAGTCAGGGAGAGGCTTGACAAGAAGATGACCAAGGCATTCTACGATGTCTACAACACTGCAAAAGAGAAGAACATCCACATGAGAGACGCAGCTTACGTTGTTGCAGTCCAGAGAGTCTACCAGGCAATGCTTGACCGCGGTTGGGTTAAGCACTGATTTCTCTTCTTTCGATTTTCTAATTAATTCTTGTATTTCTGATAGCTTTCCCTACCTAATTCTGCAATTATCACAAACTTTAAAAACCAACACTTTATATACTTCGGTTCTGAATTTATACTAAGGTGGTTCGAAAAATGATAGATGAGAGGGATAAGATAATACTAGATATATTGGTAAAAGACGCGAGAACGCCGTTCACGGAGATAGCTAAAAGGCTGGGCATCAGTGAGACCGCGGTGAGGAAGAGAGTTAAAGCCCTGGAAGAAAAAGGGATAATAGAGGGGTATACAATAAGACTTAACCCCAAGAAACTTGGGTACTCCTTAGTGACTATCACTGGAGTCGATACTAAGCCGGAGAAACTCTTCGAGGTAGCAGAAAAGCTAAAGGAATTTGACTTCATACGGGAACTTTACCTTTCCAGCGGTGATCACATGATAATGGCAGTTATATGGGCAAGGGACGGAGAGGATCTTGCTGATATAATCTCAAACAAAATAGGGAAGATCGAAGGGGTAACGAAAGTTTGTCCAGCAATAATCCTGGAGAGGCTGAAGTAGGCTCGGTTGCGAGGGTAGTCATCATCACTCAGCTAGCGAAATTTTCCTCATTGCCTTTACATTTTCAATAGTTAAACCTTAAAAGCGCATGGGTTAGCTTATTTTGGAGGTGAAGTATGATGGTGGTATATGAGCTTAATGGGAAGAGACCTAAAATTCATCCAACGGCATTCGTTGACGAGAATGCCGTTGTAATTGGAGATGTAGTTCTTGAGGAGAAAACCAGCATTTGGCCATCGGCCGTTCTGAGGGGAGATATAGAGCAGATATATATTGGAAAGTACTCAAACGTTCAAGATAACGTTAGCATTCACACTTCTCATGGTTTGCCAACTGAGGTTGGTGAGTACGTTACAATAGGTCACAATGCTGTTGTTCACGGTGCCAAAGTTGGCAACTATGTTATAATAGGGATGGGGGCGGTAATATTAGATGGGGCAAAGATAGGGGACCATGTAATAATCGGTGCTGGAGCTCTTGTGCCCCCAAATAAGGAGATTCCTGATTACAGCCTCGTTATAGGTATCCCAGGGAAGGTAGTTAGGCAATTGAGTGAGGAGGAGATTGAGTGGACTAAGAAGAATGCTGAAATTTATATGGAGCTTGCTGAGAAACACATGAAGGGGAGAAAGAAAATATGATTTACAGGATTATATCTCACGTCCCTCCCATACTTTTTAAGCCGGCGTACGATCTTTATGAGAGATACCTATTTGAAAAAGTTAAAAGTGGGAACTTGCCAAAGCACGTAGCTATTATTATGGACGGAAACAGGAGATGGGCAAGGAAACATGAGAAGCCACCTTGGTATGGGCATTTTTTTGGATCTAAAAAGCTTGAAGAAGTACTGGAGTGGTGTCATGAGCTTGGTATAAGGATTTTAACAGTTTATGCTTTCTCAACTGAAAACTTTAAGCGATCAAAAGAAGAAGTTAATAAGCTAATGCAACTCTTTGAAGAAAAGTTCAAGGAGCTTGTTAAGGATAAGAGAGTTCATGAGTATGGGATAAGGGTTAACGTTATTGGCAGAAAGGAGCTCCTGCCAGAGAACGTTAGAGAAGCCGCTGAGGAAGC
>QMUI01000033.1 GCA_003660485.1 Thermococci archaeon
AGGTTTGAGCGCCCTCGACCTTGCCTGGACGATCTGGAGCACGAAGATAAGGTACATGGGAGTAGGAGCAATGGTTGTTGGTGGCCTTTGGAGCCTAGTAAAGCTTAGAGGCCCAATAATAAGGGGAATAAAGAGGGGACTTGAAGCGGCAAAGAGGAGGCAGGCAGGTGAAGCAATTCTGAGAACTGAAGAAGATCTACCTCTCAATTACGTTATAGCCCTCATAATAGCGTTCGTGATCCCGATGTTCCTGCTCTACGCCCACGTCCTCCACTCGGTGGGAATGGCAGCCGTTATGGCGATAATAATGCTTATCCTTGGATTCTTTGGAAGTGCAATTGCCGGCTACTTGGCAGGTATCGTTGGTTCATCAAACAACCCAGTTTCAGGAATAACCATTATGAGCCTACTATTTACAGCCCTAATCCTCAAAGCTCTGGGTCTCTCAGGAATGGAGGGGATGGCAGCAACCATCTTGGTGGCCGCGGTCATCTGTACCGCTGCAGCAATAGCTGGAGATACGATGCAGGATCTCGCTACAGGTTATCTCGTTGGTGCAACGCCAAAGAGGCAGCAAGTGTTCGAGATAATAGGAACGTTCTTTGCAGCACTAGTAATGGCCCCCGTGCTTAACCTCCTGATTCAGGCTTATGGAATAGCTGGAACCCCAACGGCTAAGGGAGAGAACGCACTGCCCGCTCCACAGGCATTCCTAATGGCCAAAGTTACGGAGGGAGTCTTCAAGGGTACCTTAGAGTGGAAGATGATCTACATTGGAGCGGCAATTGCAATAATCCTAATAATAATAGATGAGATACTTGCCAGGATGAACTCGAAGTTCAGGACACCCGTGATGCCAGTAGCTGTTGGAATTTATCTCCCACTAAGCCTTGGCGTGCCAATACTCTTTGGAGGAATTGCAAGGTATCTAGCTGAGAAGGCCAGCGGAAGGGAGGAGGGAATGGCGAGCCCAGGAGTGCTTGGGGCTGCTGGTCTAATAGCTGGAGAGGCCCTCACGGGAATACTCTTTGCAGGCCTAATAGTTGCCGGAGTCGCTCCTTCAGTAAAGACCACAGCTGTAGGAAACGTAATTGGAGTGCTCTTCCTCCTAGCCCTGCTTGGATGGCTTTACAAGCTTGGTAAGGAGTGATTCTTTTTCTTCTATTTTTATTTTGGAGGCGGAATCATGGAAGAGCTCCTTGATGCAATCCCCAGGAGAAATGAGAAGGTGCAGTTAAAGAAAATTAATGGAAAATATTATCTCCTAATTCCGATGGAGTCTCCCTTAGACTTCTTAGCTAGGCTAATTCACGGAAAGTATCGGAGGATCGAGCTTGATGAGATAGGTGCCGAAGTCTGGATGCTGTGCGATGGGAAGAGAAAGGTTAGGGAGATCGGAGAGATACTTGAGAGAAAGTTTGGTGAGAGGGTTAAACCAACTAACGAAAGGTTAGTAACTTTCCTCCTATCATTATATAAGAGGAAGTTAGTAAGCTTCTGGAGGGAGGAAGAATGATTGAAGAAGTCAGCAAGGATATTGAGAGGCTTAGGGATGAGATGGTTCAGACCTTAGTGGAGCTTATAAAAATTCCCGCGTTGAGCCCGGACTACGGAGGAGAGGGAGAGTACGACAAGGCCCAGAAGTTGCTTGAAATTATAAAAGACTGGCCCTTTGACAAGGTTGAGGTCTATGAAGCACCAGATCCAAGGGCCAAGAACGGGGTTAGGCCGAGCATTATAGCGTACTACTACGGGCAAGAGAAGGATAAGAGACTCTGGATAATTACTCACTTAGACGTTGTGCCCCCAGGAGAAGGTTGGACGGTGACCGAACCCTTTAAGCCAATAGTTAAGGACGGGAAAGTCTACGGAAGGGGAAGCGAGGATAATGGGCAGAGCTTAGTTGCTTCTCTGTACGCGGTAAAGGCCATGATGAACCTTGGGATAAGGCCGAAGAGAACTGTAATCTTGGCCTTCGTCAGCGATGAGGAGACTGGGAGTAAGTACGGAGTTGAGTGGCTGATAAAGAACCACCCCGAGCTCTTCAAGAAGGATGATCTAATCCTAGTTCCCGATGGAGGAAACTCAGAGGGAACCTTCATAGAGGTCGCCGAGAAGAGCATCCTCTGGTTCAAGCTGAAGGTCAAGGGGAAGCAAGTCCACGCCAGCATGCCGGATAAAGGTTTGAACGCCCACAGGGTTGCCCTGGATTTAGCGTACCATCTGGACAAGTTCCTACACGAGAAGTACGACAAGAGGGATGAACTCTTTGACCCACCGGAGAGTACCTTTGAGCCAACAATGGTTAAGAATCCTGCAAGCTCTCCAAACATAGCCCCCGGAGAGCATGAGGTGGTATTTGACTGCAGGGTTCTTCCAGAATACAACTTGGACGAGGTTCTAGAGGACGTTAAGAGGATTGCGGATGAGGTGAGGGAGAGGTACAAGAAGGATGACCTCCCCAGGATCGAGGTTGAGATTCTCCAAAGGTTAGATGCTCCCAAGCCTACGGATCCCAACAGCGAGATAGTTAAGCTCCTCAAGGAGGCCATAAAGAGGCTTAGGGGCAAGGAAGCTAAGGTGGGCGGTATCGGTGGAGGAACCTTTGCGGCGTTCTTCAGGAAGCTCGGGATTCCAGCGGTAGTGTGGGCCACTCTGGATGAGATGGCCCACCAGCCAAACGAGTACGCAAAGATAGATAATATGGTAGAGGACGCTAAGGTAATGGCGGCCCTTGCCCTTCTCTGATTTTCTCCAATTTTGTCAAGAACTCGGGAATCTCATCCTTTTCTAAGACTATAACCCCACGTGGATACCTTCTGTGAGCTCTCCCAGATTTCACCTCAACTTTTAGACTATCGGCTATTGCATCAACTTCGTAGGAGTTCTTATAATAGTATATCTCGCCAAAGACCCTGTACATATGCTCCTGAACGACCCATTCGTAAAGGGCCTCCTCTTTAACGTCAACCCCGTAGAGCATGGCAAAAGCTCTGGCAATTGCCGGATCCCTCAGAAAAAACTTCTTCTCCTTCTTGAAGTTAATCCGGCTCCCCTCCCTATGGTAGACTATTTTGAGTATGAACATGTCCTCCAATAGCTCCGCGTACTCTCTCGCGGTGACGTGGTTCAGGCCTGTATCCTTTCCAAGGGCCGAGAAAGAGAGTGCGGATTGTGCCTTTCTAAGTATCTCGTGGATTATCGCCCTCATAATCTTGGGGCTCCTCTCAATTCTAGCTATCTCCCTGTCGAGGGAAAGTATTAGCTCTTCCGAGAACCTTTCATCCCCGTTTATGCTCCTGGGAAAACCTCCAAACTCTAGGTAATCTTGGAAGTCCTTTCCGGTTATCCTGTGGAATTCTGGAAATGAGAGGGGCAGAACTTCAACGTCCTTCCCCTTTCCCCTCCTCCCTATGAACGATTCAGAGTACTTGAGCAACCTGAAGGTTGAGGAGCCCGAAACTATCACCGAAAACTTCCTTAAAATTCCCGAATCTATCAGGCCCTTAACTACCTTCCACCACCCTTCCACGGAAGTTACTTCATCAAGGATTAAGATTCCTTCCCTGTCCTTTATGGCCAGGAGAATTCTCCTCAGCTCTGCAGGATCAACCAGAAGGTCACAGTTAACATAGGTTACGTTCCTGGGTTCAAACCCTGAATTTATGAGCTCCCTGATGAGTAGCTTTATCCCGGTGGTTTTTCCAACTTGCCTCGGCCCCACAATAAAGTTTAGGGAGAAAGGAGTAACGCTTATCTCCTTTATCCACCCGGGGATCCACTTATATTTCTGTCTCTTCCACTCCCTAAGTTGGGGATCATCCCTCTCCCAATTATCGGAGAACCACCAGGGATTGGTGAGCGATAATATCTCCATAGTTGAAAGTTAACTTTCAATAATTTATAAAAGTAGCGAGGTTAAAGCTCCTCCTCTTCTTCCTCCATAAGCCCGTACTTCTCCAGCTCCCTGAGGAGCTTCCTCACCGCCTCCCATGCGTCAGCTTCGCTCTTCGCTCCAGAACATACGATCTTACCAGAGGAGAACAGTAGAATTACCGCTCTCGGCTCTTTAACCCTATAAATCACTCCGGGGAACTGTTCCGGCTCATATTCACAGTTTGGAAGTGTTAGAGCAACGTTATCTAAGTTGAACTCCCTACCGATGTCACCGCTAAACACCATGTTCTGGATATCAATCTGGGGAGCCCTCTTGAACTTGACCCCTATTCCTTTAAGCTTCTGAACGAGCTTTGCAACTGCCCTTTCAATATCCTGAACGCTCTTAGCACCGGTAACAACAAGCTTACCCGAGCTGAATATTAGCAGGGCAACCTTCGGATCATCGAAGCGACAGATAATACCGGGGAACTCCTCAGGATTGTACTTAGAATTGGGGCATATATCGAGAACCTTCTCCAAATCGAGCTGAGCGAAGAGATCTACGGAAGCGACGATATTCTCTATCCTTAGCTTGACCTTGCTCATGTCCACCATGTTAACACCTCCCTTTAAAAAGCCCTTTATAAATACAAAGCCCACTCTTTTTAAACCTTATCTAGGCCTAAGGATACAAGAAGTAACCACCAAAAGTAGAAAATTCAAATCTGCGAGATTATTTTCGAAATGATATCTCGGATTTTAGCTTGGAATTCGTCAAAACTGCAATCGTTGACTATCATGTAGTCCGCCAGAGCTATAACCTCCCCAATTCCGAACTTCAACTCTTTCCTATCCCTGTCGACGAACTCTTCCCATGTCTTTGGATCGTCACTCCTTCCCCTCCTCCTGAGCCTCTCGAACCTCATCTTGGGGGGAGAGTGGACTGCGAGGATTATGGTTTCCTCCTCGCTGAACCTCTTCCTGAACTCCTCAACCTCATAAGGACTTCTCACTCCCTCAATCACGACTACTGGTTCAGTCTCGAGCAACTTCTCCACCTTCGGTATCGTTAGTATCGCAACTGCTCCTGGCCCCAACTCCTCCCTGACCTTGAGGCTTACCTCTTTGAGACCTTCTGGAGTCCTGGGGATTCCCCTTCTATCGGCTTCCTCCCTAATAGCGTCACCCATGGAAACAACTGGGATGCCCCTCTTCTGGAAGGCCTTGGCAACTTCACCCTTCCCAGAGCCAGGCATCCCAGTTAAAAGAACGATCATAGGGAAGCCCTCAGTACGTTCTTGCGAACCTTGCTATAAACTTAGCCTCCCTACCACATACTGGACACTTCTTACCCTCTGGGGCCTCGGGATTTGGATAGGGAGTTCCAAGCATCTTCGCCTCAAGCTCCTCCTCCATCTTAAGCCCACACTCCTCGTTGCCACACCACGGGATCTCGACTACTCCCCTCCTGTCCTCGAAGGCTTTCTTTGCTTCCTCCAGCGTGTCGACCCTCTTTATGTGACTTTCGAGCCACTCCCTCGATCTCTTAGCTAAATAGTTCATTATATCGTCGAAGAGCTCCCTCACCCTGTCAACGAGCTCTTCCCTACTTACCGTAATCTTCTCGAGCTTATCCCTCCTAGCGATGACTACCGTTCTGTTGTCGGCATCCCTCGGCCCGACCTCTATCCTCACGGGAACCCCCTTAAGCTCCCAGTCGTAGAACTTCCATCCGGGCCTCTTGTCCCTCATGTCGAGGTGAACCCTTATTCCAGCCGTCCTCAGCTCCTCCTCGATCTCCCTAGCGTAGGAATAAACTTTCTCCTCCTCGCCCTTCTTGGGAATCGGGACTATAACGACCTGAATCGGGGCTATCGTTGGAGGCAAAACCACCCCCCTGTCGTCCCCGTGTATGGCTATGACGGCAGCGAGGAGCCTCTCGCTCATTCCGAACGTCGTCTGATGAACGTAAGCGTGGGTTCCATCCTCTTTCTCGTAGATTATGTTGTAGGCCCTTGCGAAGTTGTCCTTGTAGTGGTGCATGGTTCCTATCTGGAGGGTTCTTCCGTCAGGCATTACCACCTCCGCTCCCAGGGAGTAGTAGGCCCCAGGGAACTTGTCCCACTCGGGCCTCTTCGAGATTATGTAAGCTAGGGCAAGCTTCTTCATGAGGTTGTCAAATATCTCTAGATCCTCCTTTATTTGCCTCTCCGCATCTTCGAAGTCTACGTGTGCTGTATGGGCCTCAAAGAACCTGCTTATCTCTCTAACCCTGATTAAGGGCCTCGTGTGCTTGGTCTCGTAGCGGTAGACGTTAACTATCTGGTATATCTTGAAAGGCAAGTCAGCGTGAGACCTGATCCAGCCTCCCCTGTCCTTGGAGAACATTGGGTAGATAGCGGTCTCGCTCGTGGGCCTAAGAATTAGCTTAACGTCGAGCTCGTCATGACCGGCATGGGTTATCCAGAAGACCTCCCCCTCAAAACCCGCTATATGCTCGGCCTCCTTCTTGAACTCGGTCTCGGGGATTAAAGCCGGGAACAACACTTCTTGATGACCTGTTCTCTCCATCTCCTCGTGGATGAACTTTTCAATGTTCCTCATTATTTTAAGCCCATATGGAAGCCAAACGTTCATCCCCTTAACGGGATACCTCTTGTCAAGAATTCCGGCCTCCTCTATTACATCGTTGAACCACTCGCTGAAGTTCTCGCTCCACCTCTTCCTCTCCACCATAAGACCACCTAAAGTTAGCCGGGTTAAGTAATTTTTAATCTTTCGTTTTGTTTTTGAAAAGCTTTTAATTGACGAAATAAAAGCTATGTGCATGGACAAGAGAAAAGTTATAATAAGGCACTCGCTCGCGAGCATCATAGCCTTGGCGGTCTTTGGGGGAAGCAGATTCCTCTATAATATTGTAGTGGCGAGGAGGTACGGTGTAGAGGTTCTTGGAGAGGTAAACTCAATAATTTCTCAAGCATTCTTGCTTGCAGGGTTCTTAGCTTTCTTCTCTGTAGGGTTGGGAAAGTTTACGGCGGAGTTCCTGGGGAGAGGGGAACGTGAGAGAATTAAGGCGATAACTGGTATTTCTTACATCTTTCCCTTCCTGGGACTTCTATTAGCTCCAATTAATCTTCAACTCGCAGTGTTATCGGTGATGAGGGCCCTTCAGTTGACGTTCCGCTCATTCGTCTACGGTCTTCACAGGGGAGAGGTTTACGCCTATGCCGTTCTCTTGGGCTTCTTGGGGTTCATCGTAGGGTTCCTCGATGGAGTTTTAATGCCCTACTACCTCCTCCTAGGCATGATATCAGCATTCGGATTGGCTTATTCCATGAAGTTCCTGGGGAGGCCCAAGGTGAAAGAGGTTAAGGCACTTGTTAAGTACTCTGGCTGGGCCTTCCTTGGCAGTATAGCGGGGATATTCCTTCTCCAAGCTCCTTACTTCCTCACAGAAAAGCTGGCGGGCTCAAGAATTGCTGGAGCTGTGTCGGCAATGCTCTCAACTTCTTTCTTGCTCTCCTACATGCCCCAAGTAGTCCAATCTGCTATTGTCCCACTGTACGCCTTCGATTATGGTCGGGGTAGAAAGAATGAAATCAAGGTTTTAGCCGAGGAAGCAACGTCCTTGCTTTCTCTGATGACAGCTTTAGTGGTTTTCTTAATGCTTATATTCTCCAACATTTTGGAGAACCTCTTTGGAGTGAATTTCAGCTGGCCATTCCTCCTCTCCCTCCTAGCAGTCGAAGTCTACGTAGTCTTTAATCCCCTAATAAACGTCCTAAGTGCAACGGAGTACATAAAAAGGGCAGCCTTATATTCCCTCACTGGTGCCATTATTTCTCTCTTCCTCTGGCTACTCCTAATTCCAAGGCTCCATGAAGTCGGAACCTTTCTGGGGCTTTTGGCTG
>QMUI01000034.1 GCA_003660485.1 Thermococci archaeon
TCTTACCCTCGAAGAACTTTATCGAGCCAGCGTAACTGTGGCCCCCTCCCTCTACTCCAGCATCCGGAAGCTTCTCCTCGAGAACCTTGACGATCTTGTTTAGGTCGAAGTTGTACTTGGCCATTCCGTCACTTGCCCTGACCACGGCAAAGTCTGGGCCGTAAGCTAGCGTCACAATTGGAGAATCCTCCCCGTACTTCTCCTTGAAGTGGTCGTGTATTATTCCTGAGAGTTTCCCTGGGCTTGGATATTCAAACTTTGGAGCGTACATCTCAACGTCTATCGTGTTGAACCTTATGCCGTTGGGCAAAACAACGCTCTTAACGTGCGGCAGGACGGCCTTAAGGACTTTCTCCTGCTTCGCCTTGACCTCTGGGTAGATTGACTCAATAAGCATTCTATGTCTCTGGAGGTTTCCCGTAACCAGTAGAATCTCCTCGATGATCCCCCTGCCGTCCATGAACTTCCAGTAGAATGCTTCATGATCAATTACCTCCGCAATCTTCTTCAGGTCCTCCTCGGTTAGCCCTTTCTCCTTGGCGTACTCGAGGTATTGGTAGAACTCTGGGGCTTTACTTCTGTCACCAGTTCCAGCTATAGCTGGGAGGTGCTTTATCCTGTCCTCAACCTCCGGGTTTATGAATCTGGCAACTTCAGTAGCAAGCATTCCTGCAGTTAGCTCGTAATAACCCCTCTTGACATGGTGCGGATTGACGTGAACGTCAACGTACTCGTCAACCGCTGCTTTATCCTCGCTTACCCAGTCCCTGGGGTCGTGGTGGTCAATAACCACTATCTTAACCCCATAGGCTTTAAGTCTCTTGTAGGCTGGGATGTCCTCGCTCGTTCCTCCGTTGTCGACTATAACTATAAGGGGTAGCTCATCCCCGAACCTCATGTGATCCTCCATCATGAAGATTATGTCCTTTAGGACGTCTTCAAGCTCGTAGAATGGGGCCCTTGAAGGCCTTCTCTTGAAGAGGTGCCACCTTGCATCTGGATCTGGAGCAACTTTTTCGATTAGCGGAACTATGGCAGTTTCGAGGGCAACTCCGGCTGTATAGCCATCAGTATCCGCGTGATGCCTCAGTATTATTGGCCTTCCCTCGAAGATAGCTCTCCTTATCATGAAGGCTGCCTGCATAATTTTAGGCTTAAGAGCCTCGAGAACTTCGCTCTTAACCAAGAAGCCAACATCTTCAGGCTTAGCTTTCCTGTCAAGCTCTTCCTCTATCCTCTTCTTGACTTCAGCGGCCTCTGGTCCCCATAATCTATACATGTCAATGATTTCAACTTGGATTTTCCCCGCGTGGAATGAAACCTTTCCGATGACCTCAACTATATCTCCAACGTTTATGTTTGGATACGCTCTAACTCCTGGAGCTTCAAATGCTGCTGCCCAAGTGATTCCCGTTCCATCCGTTAAGGTGAAGACCGTTGGACCACCGGTAACTTGAACCTGCGTAACCTTGCCCCTAATCTTCACCGTCTTGCCGGCCAGCTCCTCCCTAAGCTCACCAATTGGTGTCACTGGAAGCTCTTTCTTTACTTGAACTTCCCTGTACTTCGTTAGAGGTGCCTCAAGGAAGTCTATCTCCTTCCTATCTGGCCTGACGTCCAATACTTGGACTATTATTTCCCGCCCAGGGATGTACTGCTTCTTGCCCAGGAGATCCTTCTTCTTTATTAGTCCGAGAACGTGCTTGTTCAACCTCACGAAAACTCCAAATCTTTCAACCCTGTCAATCACTCCTTTGTAATAACTACCTATTTCAACATCCTCATAATCGCAGGCATTGTCCAGAACGTACACAACCTTAAACTTCCTCTCGCACTCAGGGCAGACCCAAGTTGTCTCCATCCCTGGTTCCCAGGGCCCCTTTACTCGCCCACAGATATCGCATACTAGAACTTTCCCAGTTCCACCACAGGTTGGGCACGTATCATAGACGGGAACTACGCCTTTACCGTGGCACTCTGGACAGGGAATTTCATCTACTTCCTCGTCA
This sequence comes from Thermococci archaeon, assembly GCA_003660485.1. Lineage (GTDB taxonomy): Archaea > Methanobacteriota_B > Thermococci > Thermococcales > Thermococcaceae > Pyrococcus. The sequence goes on from QMUI01000034.1 coordinate 2,010, forward strand.
ACCCCAATGTTCTGAAGGTTCCTGTACCCCTTCAGGTGCTCGCTTAAGTTGAAATCAGCAGGAACGTACCCCCACCCACCACAGACGGGACATTCCTTCTCACCAACTTTTACTTTACCCGTACCGTGACACTCGGGACAATCCCTGACAGCCATGAGCATCACCTCCTTAGAACTCTCCCGCTACTCCTCATGGGGCCAAGTTCTTATTTTAAGTTTTCTTATACCTTCATCACGTAGAAGTACCTTGAGAGGGAAGAGTGAACCCTCTGATAGAATCGTTCGAGGACTTTAAATCCTATTGACTCTGCAACTTCAACTGCATTGAAATCAGCAGGAAATGCTATGCTTAAGTAGCCCTCAAGGACTTCATACATGCTTTCCAAAGCCCTTTTGTATAGCTCGTCTCTGTCCATTGGCAGTGTAGTTGATGTTCCATAAGGAGGATCTGTGGCTATGGCCTCGAAGGTCTTCCCTGGGAATGCTTCCCTTATTCTTGTTGCATCTCCAACTTTGACCACGTAATCTTTGACTCCATAGTACTCAAGGTTTATCTTTGCTCCTTCAACCATGTCCTCCCTTATGTCTATTCCATACACCTTAAGACCCATTAAGCCGGCCTCTATCAACATTCCTCCTGTTCCCATGAAAGGATCAAGTACCTCTCTTGTGGCCCTTGTTAAGTTTACCATCGCCCTAGCTATCCTGGGAGGTAGAGCTATTGGCCTCGAGAATGGCCTCTTGTCGGCTTTTCTTCCCTCGAATTCCTTTCCCTTGAACTCCCTAACTCTCACTCCAAGCCAGAGTTTCTCTCCACAGTATATCCTTACTAGGGTATCTGGCCTAGATAAATTAACTTTAAATCCCTGAGAGTGTATTATTGCCCCAATTTTTTTGTCTATATTTTCTACCTCATATGAACAATTTAGCATTCTCTCCTTTCTTACTGCAAAGGTTCCTGAGATTAATTTTTTCCACTCTATACCTTTCGAGTACTCTATGAGATCATCTATTGACTCGAAAGATCCTATCAGAACTCCATACTCGTGAGCTAGGCCGAGCCTATTTAGAACGTTAATATCCTCGACTTTACCATATACTAATAGGTAATCTGACCCCAAAATCTTTCCATATCCAAGTTCAGCTAGAGCCTGAACCTCAGCTTTTGCCATTTCTGGAATTATTCCCAGGATTTCTACATAGAACATCAGGATAAGAAAAGGGAAGGAAGTTAAAAATCATTGGGTAGCAATTATCTTCATCATAACCTCGGTACTGTCCGTCATGCATTCATTGCCTGCATCTTCGGCAAGTTTCATTGTTATTTTTACTTCAAGAGTCTCTTCGCTTTCTAGGTTTCCAGTGAACAGCTTTATTTCCTTGCCCACGAGGTCTGAAAGTTTTGTTGGAGAATTAAGGACATTTTTTGAGTTTACAGTTATTTTTTCTACAATTATGCACGAGCTTAGTTCCCCCTTTTCAGGTGTCAGGTCATAGGGCTTTTCAGCTGGAGATACTTCATCTTCGATGTCTCTAACGAAGATAAGAAGAGATATATTTCCGATTGGTACGTCTCCATAATTCTTGATGAAAAACGATATATTCCTAGTGTCGCCGGGTTTTAGGTCTTCTATTTTGAATACTCGTAACTCATCATAAAACCTTGAGTTGTCTTTACTTATTCTTATGTCAAATTCCCCCGTTGAAACTATGTTCCCTTCAGACCTAGAAACATCCCTAAATTCTCCCATGGCTTTTCCTAGGGTTACTGCTGCTACTGCAATTGTTAGTAATATCAATAATGCTAGTTTCCTCATCTTTACCACCTTTAACTTTTGTCCTTTATTTTTAGTTCATGTTAAATATAAAAGTTACCATCAAAAATCAAAAGGTATGATAACATCGACAAAGTTTTAAAGAAGGATTTTCGACAGAATTGAGGTGGTAACGTTGAAAGCCTTAATAATGGCAGGGGGATACGCCACAAGGTTGTGGCCAATAACAAAGAACAGACCAAAGCCCCTCCTTCCGATTGGTAACAAAACGATAATTGAACACATTCTTGAAAAAGTTAGTGACCTCGGAATCCCCACATACATATCAACAAATAAATTTTTTGAGAAGCACTTCAAGAAACTCGCAGAGAAGTATGAGGTAGAGTTGATAGTAGAGGATACATACAGTGAAGAGGAAAAACTTGGGACTATTGGTGCAATAAAAAATGCAATAGATATCCTTGGGGAGGATGATTATCTCATAATAGCCGGGGATAACGTCTTCTCGCTCTCATTAGTGGATTTCGTTAAGAGATTTAACGATATTAAAAAAACGTTAATAGCCGTATATGATGTTGGAGATCTTGAGCTAGCGAAGAGGTACGGGGTTGTGATACTTGAGGGTGATAGGGTAGTTTACTTTGAGGAGAAACCCCCCGAAGCAAAGACTAGTTTGATTAGCACGGGGATATATGCCCTACCAAAGGACATCATAAAGCTTGTTTCTGAGTACCTAAAGAATGGGAATAAAGATGCTCCAGGCTACTTCATTCAGTGGCTCCTTGAGAAAGGCATTGAGGTGTACGCATACAAGTTCAGTGAGTATTGGTACGATATAGGATCCGCCGATAGCTACCTAGAGGCCCTAAAGATGTTCTTGAAGGAAAGTGAAATAGAGGAAATACAAATAAGTCCCTACGCCAAGATAATTCCTCCCGTTATAATTAAGAAGGGAGCTAAGATACTTGGAAGGTCAATTATAGGGCCCTATGCTTATATCGACGAGGAATGTGTAATAGAAAATTCTGATGTGAGTGATTCAATAATCTTCAAGAAAACTGTAATAAGAAACTCAACGATATGGCGTTCAATAATAGATGAAAAATGTGAGATAAGGAACTTAGAACTAAGAAAGAGCTTAGTAGGGGGTCATGCAAAAATACAGAGAGGTGACTAATGCTCAAGCTTTACCCTTAACTCCTCCGCGAACCAATTGACCCTCTGTGGGAATGGGATCTCGATACCCTCCCTATCCAATGCTTCTTTTATCCTTTGTAGGATCTGTGTTCTCACGTCAAACCATTTTTCACTTGGGGCCCAGGCCCTCACTGCTATATTAACGCTACTGTCTCCAAGTTCATTAATGAAGATTGAAGGTTCTGGTTCAGCGAGCACGTAGGGGATTTCCTCGAGAGTTTCCCTTATCACTTTTATTGCCCTCTCGACGTCCTCTTTATATGCTATACCCACTATAACGTCAACTCTTCTGGCAGGATACTTTGCAAGGTTCTTTATCTCGCTATTAAAGAGCTTCTCATTTGGAATCCTAACGAGTAGACCGTCCCATGTCCTAATTCTTGTTGAAAGGATCCTTATATCGTGGACTATTCCAGAGTACCCTCCAACTTCAACTGGATCTCCTATCTTTAGGGGCTTGTCAAAGTACATAAATATCCCCGAGATAAAGTTGGCAATTACCGTCTGAGCCGAAAAACCGAGAACTATACCCGTAATTCCAGCGGCGGCAATTATCGTTGTTAGCTTACCGCTGAAGCCCGCAATGTTTAATGCCAAGAAAAATCCTACTGTGACTAGAGCGTAGTAGAATACCTTTGCCTTTATCTGGGCTTCCGCACCTTCCTTTATAAGCCAGTAGTCTTGAACTTTCTTCCCTATCAGATAGGAAATGTAGAATAGGAGGAAACCCGCGATTACTCTACTTAACTTGCTTCCAAAGACCATTATATCGAACAGTCCCAATGTGTCAAAAGCCGAGAGCAGGGAGCCAATTATAATGAAGTTCCTCAAGAGTTTCGCCGTGTCTTCGTTTAATATCCAAACATATTTCGTGCTTTTTGAGAGGTTTAATATCCATCTGTAAAGCACCTCAGCTAAGATCAGACCTATAACGATACTTGCCATCGCGCTAAAGAGAGAATCCGTGGTAAGTGAGACACCTTTAATAAGTTCAAGTGTCGCATTTTTGATCATCGTTATCACCATCTCATCTTAAATGATAACTTCTTTAGCTCGCCGACCACGGAGAGTCCATCCATTGGGGGTTCCCCAGTGTTTATGGCTTCAATGCCCTTATCAACTATTACCTCCACCAGGGGATAGAAGGCCCTGTCCTTGGTATAGTACATAACATCTAACAGGGGAAACACTATTCTGTCAACTTTTCCCCAAGACGTTCCCTTATTGATTATCCTAACTTTAAGAACTCCAATTCCATTTGGCTTCTCTTGGAGGCTTCCTCTTGAATACCTCACGATAACTCCTCTCTCGAGGGTTCCATAAAGGGCATACTTTTCCCTACCTAGCGAAAATCTATCAACTTCGACTTCCCCTGCTCTTACCGAAACTTCAACGGGAACTGTGAGAAATCCCTCAACTCTACTTCCTGGGGCTATGACTATTTCCTCCTCCAGCCTAACCATCATAAGCTTCACTCCATACCCCTTAGCCGGTGCTGGTAATATTTGAAGGATATCCCCGATTATTTTCTTTCTCACGTTTCCCCTGAGATACTCAAACCACTCCCCGGTTTTCTTTATATTTATTATCTGATCCCCTATTGAAATACTCCCCTGAGCCAGTTTGATTTTTCCAAACATCAAAATACCCTCTACAACCTCCGTTAAAAATATAATGCAGTAAATAAATTAATAAGCGTGTGGGTCGATGTACTGACTTATCCCTCTACGTCGCCTCCAAAGTTTCCAAAATTTAGGAGAGCCACTTTTAGGTTAGACGGGAAGAAGCTGATATTTAATCTAAGACCTATGGGAGAACTGGCGTTCAACTTGGACGACATCGAGGACGTCTGCGGAGTAGTGCTGACACTTTTTAAGCCACCGAGGAGAGGAATCAAATTAACGTTATCTTGGGGGCAGGAAGTTATAGTTTCAGTTGGTAGAAATCCCCTAATTTATGATAAAAGGGGTATATACAAATTGCTCCGTTTAATTTTCTCTCCACTTATAGAGGGGGCCGTAGTAGAGGTTAATGGGAAAGTTGGTATCTTAAAAATAATCGACAATCAGGTTGCTCTAGTTACCCAAGGGAACGTTATCCCAGTAAAACCGAATGAGATTAGAGGAGAAGTTGGAGAAAAAGTTAGGAAATTCTTAACCCTTCTTAAGTTTCTTTCCAAGGAGGACAAGGAGAAGCAATAGTCCTGGTCCGCAGATAGATTTTGGTATTATTTCGTCTTCCTTAAAGACCATAAATATGTTGCTTCCGGTTCCAACTACCACAAATTTATCTCTCGATGAGATGCTCCTCACGTACCCTGTTGGTATCTCCTTCAGTATCTTTCCATCCTTTGGGTCAATAACGTACAGTGTCCCAACGCTGTAGACGGTTCCATTCTTTGTTTTAAACTCCCCACTTCCAGCGAGCAACTTCCCCCTATAAAGGGTTAAAGCCTTTACCCTATACGGTAATTCTAATTCCCACCGTACCTTACGCTTCCTTAAATCAATGGCGGCAACGCCTTTATATCCTCCAACGTAGGCAGTATCACCGTTGACTAGGATGTCTTCGACGTAGAACAGGGTTTCATTCCATAATATGTTCCCGTTATAGTCTACCAGGAGAACATGTCCAGTTCCATTATAACCCGTTCCAACTACCGCATCCCCCCTCCAGACCTCTAGGTCTCTCACCCATTCTCCAAGTTCGACTTGCCATAAGATCTTCCCCTCTGGACTAACTCCATAAAGCCTTCCAAATTTAAGCTTGCCTGCA
>QMUI01000035.1 GCA_003660485.1 Thermococci archaeon
CGAGGAATTTTATTGTGGTTTCCGTAGAACTGAATAGTGTGGAAAGTAACTTAGGGTCATAAGTTCCGATAGCTCGGTTTAGAGTTTCCGTAGAACTGAATAGTGTGGAAAGCTCACTCCCGGCCCAGCTGGCCCTTTCGGGCAGAGCCCGTTTCCGTAGAACTGAATAGTGTGGAAAGGAAAGAGTACTCGACAACATACGGCAGTATCTCGGCGAGTGCCCGCTCTGCCTCATCGATCACCGGGTTTCCGTAGAACTGAATAGTGTGGAATTTTGAATTGTTGTAAATAAAAACCATCGAATAGTGAAATCTAAACAGCTAATGTGCGTGGCTTCCCGTATAGCCAGAGACGGAATAGTGCGGAAAGCCTAAAAGTATTAAAAGCTCGCATTAGTACCAAAGTGGTTCACATGATGAAGATGGACCCGCTGAGCTGGTGATGAGGGCGCTCATAGCTGATACACAGAACTGTCCCCTAATGAAAATCCTTTTAACTGAATTAGGCGAACCAAATTCCGGCGAGGCCACATGGAGTACGTTATAGAGGCAGAAAACCTCACGATAACCTATAATGGTTATGAGGCCGTGAAAGATTTGACGTTTAAACTTAAAAAAGGCGAGACGATGCTCTTGCTTGGCCCTAACGGTGCAGGTAAAACAACTCTACTCAGGGTTCTTGCTGGATTTCACACTGAATATAGGGGAAAGATCTTGGTGTTTGGGAGGCCTCCACTCGAGGTAAAAGATAGGGTAGCTTACGTCCCTCAGACCTTCTCCCTTAACACGAGAGTTCCCTTAAGTGTTCTCGATGTCGTCGCGATGGGTGCCCTTTATAGGAGGGGCATAGTTCACTTTAATGTTCCCAGGGATATCATAGATAGGGCTCTGGAGGTTCTGGACTTCCTGGGGCTTAAGCACCTTGCCGAAAGACCGTTTAGGGAGCTCAGCAGTGGTCAGAGGCAGAGAGTTTTAATTGCCCGAGCCCTAATGTCGAACCCTGAGTTGTTGCTCTTGGACGAACCCCTGTCAGCTTTAGACCCCAAGGCCAGGATAGATGCAACTTCCACCCTTTCGAAGATAAAGGCTGAGATCGGGCTTACAATGATTATAACGACTCACGACGTTAATCCGCTGATCGAAATAGGAGACAAGGTAATGTTAATAGACAGAAGGCTGGTGGCTTTTGGAACGCCCGAAGAGGTTCTTAGGGACGAGATAATAGGGAGTGTTTATGGACCGGCATCGAGAACTGTGAAGGTTGGAGAGAGGCTGTACTGCATAATAGGTGACGTACATTTGAGGGTGAGGTAAAATGATAGAAGAATACTTATTCAGAGCAATACTAGCGAGTTTGATGGTTGGAACTCTCCTTGGCTTATTAAGCCCTCTCATAAACGTTAAGGGGATAGCCTTCCTCACCCACGCAACTTTTCATGCCCTCCTTTTCGGGGCGGTTTTGGGGATGATCCTCGGATTAATGGTTGGTAACCTCTCCCTGATATTTTGGATATCCCTAATCGTTGCGATAGTCGTTGTTATGGTAATAGCCGAGATGGAGATAAGGGGCTACTCCTCGGATACGGCGGTTGGGGCTACTGCAGGACTAGTTGCTGGTTTAACTGTTCTTGGCTTTGGAATTCTTTACAAGGTCATGGCTTCTAAGCCTTACTTCGGCCTTTCCGAGAGCATCGTAACTTACCTCACCGGTGAGATATTTCTCATAACTTTGAATGACCTCTGGATGCTCGTCCTTGGTGGAGTTATAGCCTTCGCGATAATGCTTGCCTTTTACAGGGACTTCATCTACCTGAGCTTCGATCCTGAAGGTCTTGAAAGCCATGGAGGAAACGTGAGGCTCTACCTCATGATCCTCTACTTCTTAGTGGGTGCAATCGGTGGTTTGATAGTTAAAACCGTTGGGCTGATAACCCTTCAAGTCCTCGCCGTTCTCCCTGGGGCCATAGCCTTAACACTTTCAAAGGATCTCCGCGGGTTAATTGGCCTTAGCTTGGGTATAACCCTTTTAACCCAGGTTTCCTCCGTAATCCTCGGGTACCTTTTAGACGTTCCGCCGAGTGGTTTGGCAACTGTCTTCCTTGGAACCCTCTATGGGGCGTTAATGGTTAGGAGGAAGCTGGCATGATAATGGCAGGAATAGATGAAGCTGGAAGAGGGCCGGCAATTGGGCCGCTCGTCATAGCGGTGGCCGTGGCTAGCGAGGATAAACTTGAGAGGCTTAGGGGCATTGGTGTTAGGGATTCGAAGCAATTAACTCCCGAGAGAAGGAGAGAATTGTTTAATAAAATAACTTCTATCCTTGATGACTACTTTATCCTAAAGGTGTGGCCCCAGGAAATAGACTCTAGAAAGGGAAGTATGAACGAGCTTGAGGTTGAGAAGTTCGCTCAGGCTTTAAACTCTCTTAATGTGAGACCCCAGATAATATATGCCGATGCCGCCGATGTTAAGGCCGAGAGGTTCGCTAAGGCAATAAAGGCTAGGCTCTCCTATGAGGCCGATGTCATTGCCGAGCATAAGGCCGATGCTAAGTACCCAATAGTTTCAGCCGCATCAATCCTCGCGAAGGTGACGAGGGATGAGGAGGTGGAGAAGTTAAAGGAAGAGTACGGTGACTTTGGCTCTGGCTATCCAAGCGATCCTAGAACGAGGATGTGGCTTGAAGGGTGGTTTAAGGTTCACAGGAGCTTTCCTCCGATAGTTAGGAGAACGTGGGATACTGTAAAGAGGATTGAAGAGAAGTATAAAGGGGAGCAGCTAACGCTTGACAAGTTTTTTAAGAAGTCTTAGAATTTCGAGCCAGCCTTCGAAGTACTCCTTTATCCATTTCCAGTACATCCTCAGGGACTTCTCGAAGTACTCCCACTTGATGATGTCGTAACCTATAACGCCTAAGGCCACTGCCGCCGGAGGTACGAGTGGAGTTGCATAGAATATGAACTGGGTCTTTCCCCCTAGAATGTAGTGTAGTGCAAAGAACCCCACTATGGACCAGAACATCCAGAATATTTCGTGCAACCCTCTCCTCCTTGTAGCAACGTACGGCACGGCGAATATGAAGACAACCATCGCAAGCATTAGTATCGGATCGGTAACCGCATAGACATCTGGATTGTAGTGGAACGGGAAGGGTTTTAATGAGATGAACCACATCCAGAAGGGAGCTTCTGCGGGGTGCTCACCTTTGAAGCTTAAATGCCAGGCGAAGCTTCCCAGGAACTCTTGGAACCATGGAATAAAGCCTATCGCTTTTATTATTGGGATCTCCGGAATCATGAACCCCACGATTGGTAGCACGACTCCAGAAAGTATGAATTCCTTCCAGTCCTTCTTCCTCAATATCTTGATCCATAAGATTGGAAATACGAAGGCCCCGCTCAGCTTAGTTGCCGCAGCTAGTCCTAAAGTAAACCCGGAAAGTCTAATCCTGTTGAGGGCTATCGTAAGCATGAACAATGCCACGAAGAATGCGACGTGTATGTCAAGCATCGCAACGATCCCCGTTGCGAATAACAATGGATCTAGAGCTGAAAAGGTCGCGGCTATTGCTGATGCAAGATAACTCTTCGTTAGCCTGTAAGTTACGAATACTACTACCATAACTATAAGGGCGTGCTCCACTATCCCGGGAATCCTCCAGTAGAAGGGCTTATCGTTTATGAGCATCCCCAAGGCTATCAGGTCTTTTCCCAGGAAGGGGTGTTCGGTGTTCAAGTACTTGTGGATGTTCTCCTTGTCAGGATACCTATACCCCGGCACAATCCTTACTCCCTTGATCCCTTCGGTTTCTTTTGTGAAGTTTTTTAGGTACTCTTCTGGGATTTCGTAGTAAACACCAGGGAACTCGGAGTACGTTGTATAGCTTGTAAAAGAATTTCTATAAGCGATTTCCCAGATTTTTAGCTTTAAATTTTCCCATTCACTTTCATTTCTCGTATAATTAAAAGGTATAACTTTAATCCTCACCCCAAGCTTCCTTGCGAACTCGGGGAGTTGGGGATATTCCCTATAGAGCCCCTCGAACTTGAGGCCGTGGAAGTAGACTATAACCTTTCCCGCGTACAGGGGTTCATTATAGATCACGTTAACCCCGACGGTGTCGTTCTCTATGTATTTGACCTTGACACCAAGAAGGGAGAGCATATTTCTAGTTGCTGAGACGTACCAGACCTCATCTCCCATATAATCTTCAACTTTAGCCCATTCGATCATGTAGTACGTTGAGCCTCCAATGAGAAGGATTAAGTAAGAAAAAAACACTATCCCCCTCCATCTCCTTTTTAGTATAGAGTAATCCAAACTTCCTCCCCCCGCCTGTAGCCTTCGCTGTCTTCTGGAACCTCAAGGTAGGCGTTACTCTTGACGAGGGAGCTGATTATCCCGCTTCCCTTCTTCTTCATGACTCTTGCCCTTCCGTCCTTATAGTAAACCTTCACGAACTCATACCTTCCCAGCTGGCTGGGTACATCATCTTCCAGTATTGCCCTAACCTTCACCTCGTAATCCCTCGCTCCGACCATCTTGGCTAGTGCGTGCTTGACAAATAGGTGGAACTGGGCAAATACTGCAGCTGGATAACCGCTCATTATGAAGACCTTCTCACCGTAGCCGATGGGTCTTCCGGGCTTTATCGTGGTTCCATGAAACTTCAGATTTACGAACTTGTGGGCATAGTCTCTGTCCCCGAAGGCAGATCCTCCTGTAACTAGAACTAGGTCACACTCTTCCCTTGCCCTCTTAATTGCTTTCCCGATCTTCTCTTCATCATCGGATACAAGCCCGTAAAATACGGGCTCCCCAAAGTACCTCTCTACAAGGCCTATGAGCATTATTGAATTTGTCTCAACTACCTTCCCCTCTTTAAAGGCCTTTTCACTTGGCTCCTCAACAAGCTCGCTTCCGGTGATTATTATCCCAACCTTGGGCCTCTTCTTAACTTTAACCTCTTTAATTCCGAGAGCTTTCAGCATTGCAAGATCCTGGGGCCTTAAGATTTGACCCTTCTTCATTACAACCTCTCCTTCCTTTACGTCTTCTCCTGCAAATGCTATGTTTTGGCCAGGGGCTACGGGTCTAAGCACGTATATCTTATTTTTCTCCCTCTTCGCGATCTCCTGCATTATCACGGCATTAGCTCCCTTGGGAATCTTAGCCCCAGTAAGAACCTTAATGGCCTTTCCTGGGGTTACTTCCTTTTTTGGGGTCATTCCTGCTGGAACTTCCTCTACAACCTCGAGCTCAACTGGGCTGTACTCTCTAGCTGGAAACGTGTCTTCAGCCCTAACTGCATACCCATCAACTGCCGATCTATCAAATGGAGGTACCATGAATCTGGAAACTATATCCTCAGCAAGTACCCTTCCGAGAGCTTTTTCAAGGGGCACGATCTCACTCTCAACTTCTTCAACGTCGTCCAGAAGGATCTTGAGGGCCTCCTTGTATGGAGTCAACTTCTTGAACTCCAATGGCACCACCTGATCGTGAAAAAAGTACCAGGGAGTTAAAAAGTTACTTGGAGTGCTTCTTGAGAAGGGCAATATAACTGAGAAATGTTCCAGTTGAAATTGTATCTCCAAGTCCAACCGTTGAAACTGGGTTTGGAACTAGCCTTGTGGGCACGACAACAACCTTATACTCCCTCATCCTGAGTTTCCTCTTCGCCTCTTCGAACCTTAGCCTAATGTAATCACTCCTCTCATTGAAAGGAACCTTGAGTCCAACTTCATAGTCCTCCGGCTTCGTTATATCTCCGAGGGACGCCCTTGTCGCGGCCAAGATTGCTCCAAACTCTAGGCTTTTTGCAAGCTCCTCCTCACTTAGGGGGTTATCCCTGTGGGTTATGTACATAAGGTAGTAGATCGTGTGGACCTGAAGTACCTCGAAGTTGAGCTCGTCGAGTATTATCATTCCACCTAGGATTGCATCTTCAATCCTATTGTACGTGAATATCCTATCCGCGAGATCCCTATAGCCGAGAACGCTGAGTATGTATGCAATCTCAGCTTCGTCCATTCCAACGCTGTCAACGAGCGGGAATACGTTTGTCACTACTTTCTTTCTAAGCTTCCTGTCTTGGATTGAGGCAAACTCCACGTGAACCTTTATGTCGGCCTCTTTGAGGGCCATTATATCTTCCTTCGCCTTCCTCAAATAGTAGTTCGCGTCCTTTCCATCCGAGTACTGGAGCCTTAATCCCTGGTACCCGGAGAGGATTGCCCCATCAACTTGCCTGCCTATCTCGGGGAGGAAGGGCCTGAGCTCATCTTTAGTTTCGATCCTGCTTATGCTCTCGAACCTCGAAGACACTATAAACCTTCCGGAGTGGGGAACCTCTATAACTTCGTCCCCAAGCTTGAACTTCATTCCCTTCCTGAACTCGAAGATCCTGTTGACCTTAAGGGGATCCCCCTCCCTGTATGCCTCTTGGATCGGCTTTAACTTAAGCTTTCCATCCTCAACTACTGGGTATAAGACACCTTTTCGGAAGAGTTCTGCTAGCCTCTTTGGCAGGAACGGGGTATATGCTATGACCTTTTTTACCTTTAACCCGGCCATTAAGTTGGCTATTATTCCGGCCTGCCCCCCTATCCTCTCCATATCGTACTTGAACGTCTCATCAAACCACCTGTGCATCTCCTCATTTGTTAGGGGAACGGCCATGGGTTTTCCAGTCTTGAGGGCATGTATTAGCCTTGCAACGAAGTCTAATGGTTCTTTAATTTCCCTAGGATATTCTTCAATTCTCCTCCTGATTTCATCTGCTCCAAAAGAGTCAATTAAGTTTTGGACGATTCCAGCTCTTAAATTCACTATAGCATCAACGTTAGCGTTGTACGCTGTATACGCGCTAAGCTTCCTTACTTCCTCGAGCATGATATATCACCTACAGTGTTATTTAATCACAAGACAATCGTGCAATCCTTTAAAAAACTTTTTCAACTCATTTATAAAGTAGGGTGCCGAGAAGTGTCCAGTTGGTGAGGCTCATGGCGAGGGATGAAGTTAGGAGAATTCTTCCCGCTGATATTAAGAGGGAAGTGCTCATCAAGGATGAGAAAGCTGAAACCAATCCAAAGTGGGGCTTTCCTCCGGACAAGAGACCTATAGAGTTACACATGCAGTTTGGAGTTATAAACTTGGATAAACCTCCAGGACCAACGAGTCACGAGGTCGTTGCTTGGATAAAGAAGTTATTCAACTTGGAGAAGGCGGGCCACGGTGGAACATTGGATCCTAAGGTAAGTGGAGTCCTGCCCGTAGCTTTAGAAAAGGCAACAAGGGTAGTTCAGGCCTTACTTCCGGCTGGAAAGGAGTACGTAGCTTTGATGCACCTCCACGGTGACGTTCCGGAGGATAAGATAATCAGGGTGATGAAGGAGTTTGAGGGTGAGATAATCCAGAGGCCTCCCCTTAGGAGTGCAGTCAAGAGGAGGCTGAGGACTAGGAAGGTTTACTACATAGAGATACTTGAAATTGAGGGAAGGGACGTGCTGTTCAGGGTTGGAGTGGAGGCTGGAACTTACATAAGATCACTGATTCACCACATAGGGCTAGCTTTGGGGGTTGGAGCTCACATGGCCGAGCTTAGGAGAA
>QMUI01000036.1 GCA_003660485.1 Thermococci archaeon
TACAACACGACGAAGCTTGCCATGGAGATAGCCGAGGAAACAAATGCTGAACTACTTCAAGTCCAGCATCACTATGCCCACATAGCCTCAGTCATGGCCGAGCATGGGCTTGAGGAGGTGGTTGGGATAGCCTTAGATGGTGTTGGCTACGGAACCGATGGAAAAACATGGGGCGGAGAAGTTATCTACCTCAGCTACGAAGACGTGGAGAGGCTGGCTCACATAGAGTACTATCCCCTTCCCGGTGGGGATCTCGCGAGCTATTATCCACTGCGGGCTCTAATAGGAATTCTAAGCGAGATGTACGAGCTCGAGGAAGTTAGAAGTACAATTGAAAGGCTCTGCCCGAAGGCCGTTGAAAGCCTAAAATATGGAAGGGTAGAGTTCAATGTAATATTCAATCAGCTCGCAAGGGGGATTAACGTAGCCTACGCCTCCTCAACGGGAAGGGTTCTCGATGCGTTTGCAGTCCTATTGAACGTCGCCTACAGGAGGCACTACGAGGGAGAGCCAGCCATGAAGCTTGAGAGCTTCGCCTTCAAGGGGAAGAACGACCTGAGGCTCAAGGTTCCAGTTGAGGGAGAGGAGATAAAAATAACTGAGCTGTTTAGAGAAGTCCTCGAAGTGATAGACAAAGCAAACCCAGCGGATATTGCCTATTCAGTCCACCTTGCCTTGGCGAGAACCTTTGCGGAACTTGCAGTTGAGAAGGCAAAAGAGTTTGGTGTTAAAGGGATTGCGATGAGCGGAGGAGTTGCGTACAACGAGCTCATAGTCAAGACAGTAAGAAAGTTCGTTGAGGCCCAGGGGCTGAAGTTCTACTCAACCTATGAAGTTCCAAGGGGGGACAACGGAATAAACGTTGGACAGGCATTTCTTGGGGGGCTGTACTTAGAGGGCTACCTCAACAGTGAAGACTTGATGATGTGATGGTCTTTAAGCCTGTTCTTTTGTTGTGTTTATGTATTTTGCAATCGTAAATTTTGTGATTTTGGGTATTTCCGTTCGGCCTGGGCTGGTGACCTCTTGAGAACCTCTTGAGGAGACCGTTCTGGTCAGCCGTAACTTGTGTAAAGTTCGTAAATGTCGTTACGGTTGACCTTCCCTCCTCCCGTCTTCATTGGAGGGCTTTCGGGAGGAACGGTGACTCCCCACATCTTCAGGACTTTCAGCAGTCCCCATTCGGGCTTAAAACCCCACATATCGGGACTGCCACACCACCAAAACTGCCCACAAGACCATATAAAAATTACGGAAAACAAAAATGCTAAATACTATCTACGAAACAGCCCAACGTGAACGAGGGTGAAAGCCAACCATACCAGTTGCAAAAATGCACCTAGTATCTGAGTGGGTTTCAAATTTTTCTCTCCTCAACCCACTGCAGGGTGGAAGCCTCGCCCTTCAGGGCGGGGAGGAGGTCAGCAGTAGTAATAGAACAAAACAAGAGAAGTTTAAATATTAATGTCAAATCCGCAACTGTTTTAAGGGGGTTATTGACTTAGGGTTGGGTAAGAACCATGCCAAGCATGATAGTTGTTGGTGGACAGTGGGGAGATGAAGGGAAAGGTTCAATAATAGCCTACCTCGCCTTGCATGACGAGCCCAAGATAATAGCGAGGGGCGGTGTTGGAACGAACGCTGGACATAGTGTTTTTATAAATGGAAAGAAATATGCTGTAAGACAGCTACCCACCGGATTTATGCAAAGGAAGGCGAGGCTTCTGGTTGGAGCTGGTGTTTTAGTTGATCCTGAAGTTTTCTTCCACGAACTTGAGCACCTCAAAGACTTCAACGTTAAAGAGAGGGTTGGCATTGACTACCGTTGCGCAATAATTGAGGAGAAGCACAAGGAGCTTGATAGGACTAATGGCTACCTCCACGGGAAGATAGGAACTACCGGCTCGGGCTGTGGCCCCGCAAATGCCGATAGGGTCATGAGGAAGGCAAAGCTTGCCAAGGACATCAAGGAGCTTGAGCCCTACTTAACGGATGTTGCTGCTGAAGTAAATGACGCTCTCGACGAAGGGGCCTTGGTTTTGGTGGAGGGAAACCAGCGATTTGGCCTGAGCCTCTACTACGGAACTTACCCGTACGTGACATCCAAGGATGTTTCTGCCTCTTCAATAGCTGCAGATGTGGGAATAGGGCCGACGAGGGTTGATGAAGTTATAGTAGTGTTCAAGAGCTTCCCCACTAGGGTTGGCGCTGGCCCATTCCCAACGGAGATGCCCATGGAGGAAGCCGATAGGCTTGGCTTGGTTGAGTACGGAACCGTTACTGGAAGAAGAAGAAGGGTTGGCTGGTTCGACTTTGAGATGGCCCGCTACTCCGCGAGGATCAATGGTGCAACGATGCTTGCAGTTACCATGCTCGATAAGTACGATAAGGAGGCATTTGGTGTTACGGACTACGACAAGCTCCCTAGGAGAGCCAAGGAGTTCATCGAGGAGATAGAGGAGAAAGTTGGTGTTCCAGTGGGCCTAATAAAGACAGGCCCGGAGCTTGAGCACATAATAGACAGGAGAGACACTATTTGAGGGCCTCCCTTATCGCCAAAAGTTCGAGCCTTCCCTGGGGTCTTATTACTCCTTTTAATGGATCCAAGAATAAGATGTTTGCTTGGATTAGCTCCCTAATTTCTTCTTCAATGTAGCCTTCAAAAGGAATCTCCTCATCTTCTATGAAATTTTCTAAGACCTCCCTGTATTCTTCTTTCTCTCTTAGTAGGGCCTTAACTCTGTACGTTGAGAGCCTCAATATTGTCTCTAGCCATTCTTTTAGTTTTTTCCTATTGTTTACCGCTTCAATGAGCAGAGCAGGCTTTCCTCCGATGTAGCTCCAGACGAGCTCGCTTTCCTCCTTCGTGAATCCATTCTCCCTAAGAAACTCTATCGCCGTTTCCTTATCGAAGTCGTCAACTAAGAAGTACCTTGATCTCCCCTGGAGCATCGTTTCATTGTAGACTTTTTCGATAAAGAGGCTGTCCGACGTTACCACGAAAACGTGGGAGAGATGGACTTCTTTAGTCAGGTGGATGAAGAAGTTGAAGAGCTCGTATATTAATGGCCCATTAACCCTTAGATCTTTTATCACCTGCAGTTCATCAAGGATCAAAATTGGCATCTTTCCTTTTCTTTTTACACCTTCTAGGACCCTGGCGACGTACTCGAATGCATTTCTTGGCTTTTTGTCTCTCCTTATCCTCTCTAAGATCTCTCCCGGAATTGGTATTCCGAACAATTCTCCCGTCATTGAAATGGCCAGGGAAGCTATATCCTCTGTCTTAATTCTGTCATCAAAGTCTATGGAGAACAAAATCTCGAGGAAGTCATCGTAGCTTGCAACTGGAGATCTTTTGAGGTTTATATAGAAGGGAACATGTTCTCCTTTTACCTTCTTCGTGAATTCTAGCATTAGAGATGTTTTACCAGAGTTTATTGGGCCATAGACGAAGGTTATCAAGTTTGGTTCACTCTTAATTAACCTCCCAAGCTCTTCTAGCTCCTTTTCCCTGTTAAAAAATATAGAAAACACCTCAGTCAAAGTCCCATATAGTTCTTCCCTTGTAGAATAGCATCACGTAGCCACAGTTTTCGCATATAACGATCTTCACCTTATGAGCTGTAAATCCCCACTTGCTGTCAAGCTTTCCTTCCTCGACCCTAAAGCTAGTTCCTCCGCAGAGGGGACATTTTAGATGTCTTCTTTCTTCCACTATAACCACCTCTTTAAGTTTCCCATGGATAGTATAAATAATTTAGCTTAGTATGTTAAAAATTCCATGATCTTCTCTTTTATCGTGTTCTTCTTTAGTCTTGCTATTTCCGTCAGCTCATACTGGCGTTCAAGCCATACAATAAACTTGTATCCCAAATAATAACCCAGGAACTGCTTTCCAAATACTTGGTACCATGAGCCAAAGAATGGATTTAAAGGTTCCCCATTTTCAATTCTCCTTAAGAATTCCTGTTTTATCATTTCTTCATTCCTTTCACACCACTCAAACCACCCCTCCTCTTCTAAGTGCCATGGTCTGCCAGTGAGGATATCTTCAATTCTCTGTGCGAATCCTTCGGTGTAGAGCCACATTATTTGCTCGTCCTCTATTTCCTCTATGTTCTCGCCCCTAATTAGCCAGTGAACCAGGTGTCCGAATTCATGGGCTATTAAGCCTTTTACTTTTTCAGCCCAATCGAGATTTGCTATTGCCTCGAGTCCGAAGAGAATCGCTGGCTTGCCTTTAAACTCCGTTACCCATCCAGCACCATTCTCCAATCCAATGTAAATGACGATAATGTAGTCCTCATTTATATCGAACATTGCATGCGCCCTGTGGAGGACTTCCTCTAGGGAAGACATAAGGGCATTGTGGACAGCCCTTAACTTCTCTATCTCTATCTTTTTGATAACGATTTCGAGGTATTCCTTCCAATTAATTTTGTACCTTTCATAGTCCCATGTTATCTTCTCAAATAGTTCAGGATATCTGCTAATGTACCCTAACCACCCCTCCTTCGTCCCGTCCCAGTACTCTAAGAACGTTGGAAATGTATCGATTAACTGCGCTTCTCCAGCCACTCCACTATCACCCTGTGAAATTCTTCTCCCCAGTCCGGATCCTCGAATATCTCGTGATAAGCTCCTTCAAATTCCCTAATCTCCTTATCTTTAACTTTAAGTTCCTCAAACAATCTTTTAGCTCCTTCAGGAGGAGTTATGACGTCTTGGGTTCCTACTAGGAGCAGTATTGGCACTTTGATTTTCTCTGCTTCCCTGTGGGCAAGCTCCATGTTTATGAATATGCTCCTTCCAAGCTTCGCCGTTATCTTGTTGTGAACTAAGGGATCTTCTACGTACCTCCTCACCGCATCTTTGTTCCTTGAGAGTAAGCTTGGGTTGATCCCATTAGAAAACGTAATTCCTGGGGCTACAACACCTAAGAACTTCGCCAACGCAACTAGAAATCCTGGGGTGTTTGGGCTCTTTGTCAGCGCTGGTGAAGAAGCTATAACTCCCCTCACTTTCTCGGGTCTCGTTTCTGCGTACCTTATAACGGTTAGCCCGCCTAAGCTGTGCCCAAATAAGAAAGGCTTTTCCCCGATCTCATCAACGATCTCATCAATTATCTCCATTGCCTCCTCAACACTCGCGTGTCCTCTCTTTCCGGAGCTCTTTCCGTGTCCAGGCCAGTCGAAGGTGTAGACCGCAAAGCCCCTATCAACTAGCATCTCAACGAGCTTTGCGTACCTTCCACTGTGCTCTCCCAGGCCATGCACTATCACTACCCATCCTTTCTTGGGCTCTCCAAACTTGGCCTTGAATATCATAGGTCTAAGTTCCTCAAAGGATTATAAAGCCCTTACCTAAGATAGGATGGTGATGCTATGATCGCTGAAGTTCTCACGATAGGTGATGAGCTTTTAACGGGGAATACCGTCGACAGCAACTCCGCTTATATAGCCCAAAAGCTGACCGAGAGGGGTTACCGGGTTAGGAGGATAACTACGGTTGGCGACGATGTTGAGGAAATAATGAATGTGATAAGGGAGATACTTGAAAGGAAGCCTTCAGTTCTCGTGATCTCTGGGGGTTTGGGGCCAACTCACGATGATGTAACTATGCTCGCCGTTGCAAAGGCCTTAGGTAGGGATCTTGTACTGTGTGAGGATTGCTTGGAGAGGATAAGGCAGTTCTATGAAGAGCTTCACAGGAAGGGGTTAATTGATGATCCAACGCTTAACGAGGCGAGAAAGAAGATGGCCTACCTCCCAGAAGGTGCAACTCCGCTAGAGAACACGGAAGGAGCTGCTCCTGGGGCCTACATAGAATATGGGGGAGTTAAAATTTTCGTTCTCCCCGGGATGCCCAGGGAAATGAAGGCCATGCTCGAGAGGGAAGTCCTCCCCAGGATAGGGGAGAGGAAGTTCGTCCAGAAGAAGTTCCTGGCAGAGATAACCGATGAGAGCAAGCTTGCTCCCATACTGAATGAGGCAATTGAGAGGTTTAAGGTCAAGATTCACTCCTCCCCAAAGGGTTTCGGCAAGTTCATTGGGATAATAATATTCGCCGAGGACGAGGCTAAGGTTAAAGAAGTGGTTGAGTTCATGGAGGGCAAGGGAATAAGGTTCATGGAAGGCTGGTAGCCATGCTTCCGAACAGCGTTCTTTCCATACTCAAGGAGATGAGGGAGGAGAGAATAAGGGGGGCAAGCTGGTTAGCAAAGCGAGGTGCTGAAGCCTTTCTAGTTCTCGCAAGGGAGATGGACGAGTCGCTCCTAGAAGATGCAATCAGGGAACTTAAGGAGGAGATTATCAGGGTAAACCCCAGCATGGCCTCCCTCCATAACCTTGCAAGATTCTTCCCAGTAACCAATGATAGGGAGAAGATAATTGCGAGGGCTGAGGAGTTCCTCAGGAGGATAGAGGAAGCAAAGAGGGAGCTCGCTTCTATAGGAGCCCAGCTCATCGATCCTGGGGACGTAATAATAACCCACTCCCTGTCTTCAGCAGTCCTCGAGATATTCAAGCTGGCAAAAACCCGTGGAAAGGAGTTTAAGGTAATTCTTACCGAGAGTGCCCCTGACTATGAGGGATTGAAGCTCGCTGAAGAGTTGAATTCCCTTGGGATAGATTTTGAGATAATAACTGACTCTCAGATAGGCCTGTTCTGCAGGAAGGCTACACTCGCCCTGGTTGGGGCCGATATGGTAACTAAAGATGGCTACGTTGTTAACAAGG
This sequence comes from Thermococci archaeon, assembly GCA_003660485.1. Classification (GTDB taxonomy): domain Archaea; phylum Methanobacteriota_B; class Thermococci; order Thermococcales; family Thermococcaceae; genus Pyrococcus. The sequence continues at coordinate 6,741 of QMUI01000036.1, forward strand.
TCGGCACTTATCTTCTGGCCCTAGCCTGCCATGAAAACAATGTTCCATTCTACGTCGCCGCCGAAACTTACAAGTTCCACCCAACTCAAAAAGCCGAAGATGTAGAGCTGGTGGAGAGGCCCCTTAAGAGGGGTAAATTCGAAGTTAGGAACGTTCTCTTTGACATAACCCCTTGGAGGTTCATAAGGGGGATAATAACTGAGCTCGGTATTATAGTTCCGCCGAGGGACTTGCAATGAAGCTCAGGGGAGATGCGAGGGAAATCTACAAGGCGATAAGAAAAATAATCCTTGAGAAAATTAAGCATGAGGAAGCAAAAAAGTTCCTTGACGATTTTGCTCCGACCTCTAATAGGGAAGAGATCCTGCGAAGGCAGGAGTACTTGAGGGAAGGAATGGAAAAGGTCAGCGAAGATGTTAGGGGGTACATAGAAAGGATAAGGCCGATAAGGTTTAGGAGGGACTACCTGCACGATAGGATACTCATAGTCAGCGAAGAGGAAGTTGAGGAAGCTGAAAAGCTGAGCCTCTGCATGGTCTCGACGGAGCCAGTTGAAGGTTACGATTTAATTCTAAGTACAACTAGTTACGGCATTGAGGTAGAGTTAAAGCCCTATGATATTGCCCCCGAACTTTACGTAATGCCCCTGTGGGAGAACCGAGATGTTCTCAAGGCTTTAGCTAAGCTGTTCCCTGAAGGTGTGGCTGGAAAGATACTCGAAGCCTTAGAACCACTTAAAGATGTTATGAGGAGGAAAGAGA
>QMUI01000037.1 GCA_003660485.1 Thermococci archaeon
ATATTGTTATAGTTTTCACCACTTTACTGCACCCAGTACACTGAATATATTCATCATATTTAAACATTACAGTGCAATTTTAGGGAATTGAAGGCCATAAGGGATAAAAGACGCTAATCAGACTCCACTGCGAGACTGAAAGACTCGCCTTATGACAGGATCGGGGATCCTGTACTCACCGTAACCAACGTGCTCAAGGAAATTATAATCGACAAGTTTTCTGAGGTATCTTTGGACATCTGCCCTAGCTACCTCCCTCCTTTCTTGAACCTCAAGGGCCTCCTTTATCTCAGTCCACGTGGCAGTCTCTTTTGTAGAGGTTATGTTAGCTACTATCTTCAGCACTGCTCTGTAGCGGGGACTAAGCTCATCGAGCTCAGCAAACTCGGATTCGATGTATCCCGAAGCCTCATTGATAACTTCGTTTATTGCCTCTTCATGGCCATAGCCATCAACGCGATATGCACCATAGTGAGTGAGCCAACCTACAACTCCATCAAGACTCCTTATTGCAGATAGCAACTCCTTCGGCGGAACACTCATGCCATACTCCCTGAATCCTCGCTCAAGAAACTCAAGACTCTCCGACGGATTGAAACGGTTAAGCTTTATTCGAACATGATAGCGACCATAAAGAGGTGCTTTGTAGTCGTACAAACGGAGAAACTTCTCAAGGACTCCAACCTGAGAGCCAGTAAGGATAAGTACGATATTCTTTAGCGTATCGTAGACCCACGCAAGAATCTTGGTAAAATCATCATTCGCAAAGCGGAGGTACTGCACCTCGTCGAAAGCGAGGACAAGCAACTCATTGGACTCATTAAGATCTTGAAGAACCTGTGGCAGAGTGGGCTTCTCGTTCTTAACCTTTACATATTTAAAATTAGAAATGTCTTTCAGGTAATGGACATGAGAAGGATCACGAAAAGTTTTGGACGTGCAGTTTCAAGTAATGTTTATTTGGAAAAAATAAGAAAATATCAAAGGTACCTCTCCCTAACCCACCTAATGAAGTACTCTGCATCCATCTCTTCTCCGATGGCCTTCTTAAGTAGCTCCTTAGGCGGATAAATTGAGCCCCAGCGATGTATCTTCTCCCTGAGCCATGCCTTTATCGGCTCGAAGTCCCCCTCGGCCACCTTGGCCTCAACGTCCAAATCCTTCTTCATGTGGTAGTAGAGCTGTGCCGCGAGTATCGTCCCTATGCTGTAAGTGGGGAAGTAGCCTATGCTACCGTGGGCCCAGTGTATGTCCTGAAGTATTCCCTCCCTGTACGTCTTCGGCCTTATGCCGAGGAGTCTCTCCATCTCTTCGTTCCAGAGCTCAGGAAGATCCTTGGCCTTAACTCCCTCGTTCAGCATCATCCTCTCGAGCTTGAACCTCAGGATTATGTGGAAATTGTACGTAACTACATCGGCTTCAGTCCTTATGAAGTCAGGCCTCACCATATTGAAGTACAGGTAGACATCCTCGGGCGTGTACTCCTCAATGAACGGGAGATTCTCCTTAAGCACTGGATAGAGTAGCTCGACGAACTCTTTGCTCCTTCCAATTACGTTCTCCCAGAACCTGCTTTGGCTCTCGTGTATTCCCAGGCTAACGCCTCCCGCGATGGGGGTGAACATGAACCTTTCGTCCTGCTGGAGCTCGTAGAGGGCATGTCCAAACTCGTGGATCGTGCTGAGGACAGTCCTCCTGAAGTCGAAGCCTTCATATCTCGTGGTGATCCTTACATCCTTGATTCCAAACTCCGTAGTGAATGGGTGGGCTGAAACGTCTATCCTAGCCCTTGTGCCAAGCGGGAAGCCGAACTTCTCGAGGATCCAGAGGTTAACCTTCTCCATCCACTCCTTCTCGTACTTCTCCTTCTCTAGAGGATGCTCCCTGGGAACTTTGCCCTCCTCTAATATCTTGTCGAGCAGTGGTTTGAGATCCTTCTCAATCTTATCGAACATCCTAATTACGTCCTTAGTCCTTAGTCCCTCCTCATATAAGTCAAGTAAGGCGTCATATGGTTCCTCCTCATAGCCCAGGTAGTCAGCGGCCCTCTTTGCCAAGTCAATTATCTTGTCGAGCCAGGGCTCAAACTTCGAGAAATCATCCTTGGCCTTAGCCTCCTCCCAGGCCTTTGTGGCTTGGGCTGTAACTTCGCTTACCTCCCTTAAGAACTCGGGTGGGAATGACTTAGTTATTCTAATAGAACTATCGAGAACCCTAACTACTCCTCTCTCGTACTCATTAAGCTCCTGATCCTTGGCCTTCTCAACCAGCTCAACGAAGTCTGGCCTTAGTAGGAGTTCCTGGGAGAGGACTGAGAGCTCTCCCTGGGCCACTGATCTCTCCATAATTCCCTCTTTGGGCATGTTTACCTCGAGATCCCAGCTAAGAACGCTTTGTGCATGACTTATAGCCCAAATCCTCCTGTATTTAGCTAAGATCTCCTTGATTATCTCGTTCTGGAAGACTTCTTCCATGGAACCACCAAAACACTCTTAATGCCTCTCTTTAAAATCTTTTCAATGTCAATCTAAACGTTCTACGGGGAAGGAAAATGGTAGAGCTTGTCGTTGTAGGTCATCTATCAATAGACACGATAATTCTACCTGATGGAAAGAAGATCGAGACCCCAGGAGGAGCTGGAGCCAATGTAGCGATATCAGCCTCCCTAGCGGGCGCAAAGGTTGGCTTAGTGACTAAGATAGGAACGGATTTCCCAAGGGAATGGCTGGAAAAGCTCTCCAAGCATGTGGACGTTAAAGGAGTCCAGATTTTGCCTGGTAAAACGCTCCACGTTTGGATGATCTATAGGGAAGATGGAAGCGTTGAAGCTCCAGTTGAAGTGGGAGTTGCAGAGAGGATGGGAGAAGTTTCAATTCCCCAGGATTACCTAATGGCAAAGATCTTCCATATAGCCCCAACTCCTCTAAAGGAACAATTAAAACTCGTGAATAGACTGAGTGAGAGGAAGATAAGCTTAGATTTCAGCCCAACTTACTACGAAGACTACAGGAAAGAGAAGGAGCTCGTTAAGGAGATAATATCGAAAAGCTATGTGATATTCCCAAATGAAGTCGAAGCTGAGATCCTCACGGGGCATGAGGAGGTTAAGAAGGCCGCGGAAGAACTTCACTCCTGGGGTGCGGAGATTATTGTGATAACCAGGGGAAATAAAGGTGTTTTAGTATATGACGGGGAATTTCAAGAGTTTCCAGCGTTGCCCGCTAAGGTTGTAGACCCAACGGGAGCTGGGGATGCGTTCGCGGGTGGATTCTTGGCTGGTTTGGTTAAAGGGAAAGGAATAGAGAAAAGCGTTAACATTGGACTTAAAATGGCTAAAAAGGTTTTAGAAAGATTGGGAGGTTGGAGCATTTAAACATAGTAAAGCATGAATGATAGGCCTTCAAGAACCGCCCAGTAACCAGGGTTCCACTTGAACACCTTAAACCCATCAAGTGGTGGAAAAGGTAGGAGGTTGAAGAAGGCTAGCCAAGCGTTAACGTGGGCCATGTACGATAAGAGTAGCCAAGCATGGGGATTCATTGAGACTACCTTAAGGATTGCTATAGCAGTGATTGCGACCAAAATGTTAGTTAACGGACCTGCCAGGGCTATCATGCCCTCGCTCCTTCTGTCCTGCCAGTACTGGTAGGGAGCGTAGATGTACACGGCACCTACGGCTGCGAAAACCCAGGAAGATCCCGTTAAGAGCTTGGAAAGCATCCCCAGAACGAGTGCCACCGCTATTCCAAAGTCCCACCTCTTGTAATATGCTACGTACCCATAGTGCCTCGCTACCTGTCTATGGGCAAGTTCGTGAAGGACAAATGCCGTGAAGAGGGCCGGAGCTACGAATAGCATTAACCTGGGCCTAAAGTCTGAGAATATGAGCAATAAAACGATGAAAGATATAGCCAAATCCTCAAGTTCTCTCTTTCTCATCTTGCCCGCACCTCGATTTTCCTGCCAAGGACGAGTTCTGCAGCCTTAACCGCTGCACCTCCAGTCCCGACTGCAATCCTAACTTGATCCTTTGGGACGTAAACTATTATCTTTTCCCCATCGAACTCTAAGTCTATTATATCGGCCCTTAACATCTCCTTCAGCCTTCTATATATATCGTCCATATCAACCACCTAATACTCGGGAATCCTTATTGGGGCCTGGAGCTCTTTCTCCGAGGATTCCAAGTTAGTCGCGAGCATCCTAATTCTCTCAACCCCCCTAATCTCCTTTATGTACTCGGCCACGCTCTTGGGAACGAGATCTTCCCAGGGCTCTCCCTCGATCATCCTCCTCCTTATCTCGGTTGCGGAGAGTATGTCCTTTCTGAACATTGGCTGAACTATAACCTTATACCCTCTCTCCCTGAAGAGCTCGGCAACTAGTGAATTTCCCGTGAATACAACCTCAAACTTTGGAACCATGGCTTCAACGTACGGAACCCATATGGAGTTGAAGTTTATGTCTGGGAGGGGAATTAGGTAGTACCTCTTCTTGAAGCCCGCCTCATCCAAGGCCCTTATGAGCATCTCCATTCTCTCTCCCGTCGTAAAGGGGTTCTTAAGGGTGTGGCTTGCCTGGGCACTTCCTATCCCAATTATCACTTCATCCACCTGAGAGAAGACGAATTCTAAAGCTTTTATGTGGCCATTGTGGACGGGTTGAAACCTTCCAACGAAGAGACCCCTCATACTCTCACCTCCATAGCTTAACTCTAACCTTATCTCCAACCTTTAGGTTCAGGACCTCAGCGGCCGATCCTTGGTTAACGGCTATCTCCAGGTAGTCATGGCTCCCAGGAAGTGCTAAGAGCTCTCCTTTTTCCGCTTGGACGTAGGTGTCCAGGTAGGGTATTTTCAACCCAAAATCTACGAGCTCGACTTCCTTGGGCCTCTCATAATTTTCAAGGTTGAGTATTACATTCCCGAAGTCGTCCACGTATATTACGGTAAGCGTGTACACATTATCATTAACTTCCGGCTTTAGATTCAAAGTTAGGAGGCTGTCTAGAGGAATTTCTTTTGCAAATTCCTCCGGCCCGATACCTTTATCGATCAAAGCAGCAGCTGGACCAAAAATGTCCCTACCATGGAATGTGGAGCTAATCTTCCACCCGGTAAACTTCCTTATCCTTTCAAAATCAATCTCCCAGGCCTTCTTCGGTTTTATATGTTTCATTGGTAGCGTTGCCAAACCATTGTCGGGAACTACCAACCACTGTTCTCCTTCTATTACCACTGCCCTCCTCTCGGTTCCAACCCCAGGATCTATAACTCCAACATGAATAGTTCCTGGGGGTGCGTACTTAACAACCTGCTCAATCACAAACGAGCCCTCAACTATTGAGTGCCTAGTTATGGAATGCGTGACATCAACTATTTTTGCCTCTGGATTTATCCTCAGCATTGCAACCTTCATTTCACCTACATAGGGGCTTCTCAGGCCGAAGTCCGTTGTTATGGTTATCATGTTAACACACCCTCGGTATCTTTAACTTCACAAACTTTATTAAACATCACTCCAAAAATCATATGGTGAAGTTATGAAACATTTAAAGCTTATCGTGGTAATATTGATATCACTATCATTTGGATGTCTGATAAAGCCCCCTGCCGAGGTTAAGTTTGAGCTTGATACGAACGTTATAGGCCCAGGGGACATTTTCCATTTAATAGTAACGATTAATAATACAGGGAAGGTTGGCATTCTGGCAGCGAACCTTCAGATAGAGGGTGATGATTTCATAATAGTGGCATCCCCCAAACTTACTTCCCCCCTTAAAGTCGGAGAGTCAACTAAGTTGATATGGACTATTAAGGGACCGGCAATCCCGGGAACTTACACGCTCAAAGTGTACTTGGATATAGTGGATGAACTTCACAGAACTTGGAGGGGAAACATATACGAGACGAGGATAAAAGTCGTGAATAAGACGGATAAGAATTCTAAGGTCAATATAAGGATCCTAGCTCCAAATCAGACGTACGGGGGTAAGGTAATAACCATCCCAATCGCCGTCACCAATAACCTTCAGTTCGACATTAGGGTGATTAACTTGGAGGTGAACGCAGGGGGTCTGAAGATAATTGAGGCTCCAAAAGGATCAGTCACAGTGCCCCCAAATTCCACATACACATTTTTACTTAAGGTTAAGACTCCCCCAGAATTTGAAAGGGCAAGAATATTTGTTATCCTTGAGTACGGTTCCCAGATGGGAATAGGAAAGAAGGTTTCAGAAAAAGAGATTACCGTCCTATGGCAACCCTGGATGTTATCTGAGGAAGAAATAAGGGAGGCGTACGGGAATATATCGGAATGGGTATTTATGGACTCGATCGTGGACAGGTACTGGGAGAACGTTTATGGATCAACATCAATAATTAACAGGCAAGCACTCAGGGAAAGTATAATGCCCATAATAAATGGTTCAAAGTCCGATATAGAAGCTGCGAGGGCTATCTTTAATTATATTTTCACGCACTTCACGTTCGAAGACAAGGGGGTCTCGATCCTTAACCCTCAGGTACTCCAAAATTCGACAACTCTATCGCCCATAGAGGCGAACCTCCTAATGGTGGCCTACCTAAGATCAATCAACGTGCCGGCAAGGGTAATTAGCGTGTACAATGGCGTAGATTGTACGGAATTCCCGTTTGTTGAAGCCTATATCTCCGGAAAATGGTACGTTATAGACTTCAAGCACATGTTCTTTGGGACGAGAGAGGAATTCATTTCAAGCAGGTGGTTTCCGACAATTTATCAAGAAATAGGGATATTCAACAACAAACTTGTTGCGATAGAACCTGGAGGAGATCCCCATAACCACGAACAACTGACACAGCTATACCTAGGCATAACCAAGAAAAGCCTGCTAAATGCCCTCTACAACAGGTTAGACAAGAGGACTTATATGAAGGTAAAGGAGCTATTGGCACTCCTCGACTCTGAAAATGAAAGAATATTCGCACTGTTCTTATTTACCTCTGGGAGCCCAGATGAGGTTGAGAATCTATTAAACACCGTTAGCGTAGAAAAACTCAGTGGAACGATTAAGGCATTTTATGAGTTCTACTATGACATAAAATGGGAGGAAGACTTTAGAGTTTACTGGGAGAAGCTCCTTATGACGTACAGGTGATTACCGATGATAGTGGTTCTGAGGCTTGGCCATAGGCCGGAGAGGGACAAAAGGATAACGACCCACGTAGCTCTAACTGCTAGGGCTTTTGGGGCCGATGGGGTAGTTATAATAAGTGAGGAAAAAGATGAAAAGGTAAAGGAGAGTGTTGAGGACGTAGTCAGGAGATGGGGAGGCCCCTTCTTTATAGAGTTCGATAGGAGTTGGAAGAAGAGAATAAGGGAGTTTAATGGCATTAAGGTTCACCTAACGATGTACGGACTGCACATAGATGACGTCATCGATGAACTGAAAGAGAAGTTGAGGGAAGGTCATGATTTCATGATAATAGTA
>QMUI01000038.1 GCA_003660485.1 Thermococci archaeon
AGACCAGATCTTTCAAGGGCATTCTTTACGTCTTCTCCAAACCTCACGTTTAAGACGGCCCTAATTGAAGGGTTGTACCTAGATATCTTAATCAGCAACCTCGCTGTATGTCTGCTAGCGCCAAATTCTGGAGGCATGGCGTAGGGTTTTCCTTTAACTAGTGTAATTCTTCCTGGAATTGCTGCAACATCATTAACACTCTTGGGGTTTGGAATAGAATGAGCAAAGTTGCTTCTTATCTCTGGAATCAGCTCGGGGAACTTCTCGTCCTTTAAAAGAATGTCAAGAGCCTTAGCCAGCTCATCGAGAATTTCTTTCCTGCTCGTTCCTGGGAGAATTTCTCGACAGACAATACCCCTGACTCCAGAGTACTTTTCATAAAGTCTACAGAACTTTTCGTCAAGGAGAAGGTCAAAAAATTTTCGCTCTAAAACTTTAATTATATCCTCCTTTCCTGCATTCTTCTCCATCATCTCAGCTATCGTTAACGCTATTGTATCTATCTCATCTTCTATCGGCTCAAGCAACTCTGGGAGAGTGTATTTGGAGAGGTACTTGCTGACCATTGCCTGAGTCACTCCAAGCTCCTTAGCTATCTTTATCTGAGAATAACCCTTCGAGTACAGTATCTTAGCTACCTTTGCTCTTATTGAAGGTAAAACTACCTCTGCCCAAAACGAGCTTGGAGTCCTCATTTCCTCCTCCCTCTCATCAGTATTGCAAGGAGCAGGATTAGGCCCGGCCCACAAATTCTCCCTGAGGATGGCAATACTGGAGTTGAGGCTGGGATTGGGTACTCTTCGTAAGCTAAGCCTCCACACTTTATGAGAACGGCATTAGAGGCGTTCAAGTATGGTATCCACTTACCGTCGTAAAATCCTATCCTGGCATTGTACCCTGCATATCCCCACTTTGCGACGCTTGTTATTTCCTCTATATCACTATCACTTATTTTTATCACACCTGCACTCTTGAGCCACTTTAGTTCAGTTTTCATTGCTTCACTTGCGTTTATTGTCCGAGGATCTACCGAAGGCATGACCCTCCATTCCCATCTTTCTGTGAAGTTTATGGGAACATTGTCTCCTAAAACATCTCTGATTTCCCTAATTTTTTCCTTGGTTAGGTTTCCCCTCACTTCTATTATTATGTTGACTTTTGCCACTTTTGCCTTTATTATCTGATCAATAGTGACGTTGTGCTCCTTTAAGCACCTTAGGAACTCTTCGTTAGGCAACCAAGTGCAAAAACCGTTATAGCAACCACACTTGGTAAGATTGAGACATACATACCACTTCTTATAAACGCAGATAGAGTATGGGCTCTCATTCTTGGAGACGCATAACTCCTTGGAACATCCAGCAACTTTACAATCGGAGTCATCTTTACACTCAAATCCCTTAAGCTTGGTGAGTATTATCGTTATATTGTCTTTCACTAGGGAGTACTCCCCAACCTCCCAACCCAGATTCTTGGCCTTCTCCTTCGTCTCTTCTACGGGAATTATGCCTTGAAATTCCTCAGAGTACCTAACTCTTTTAACCCTCTTCGTTGGTATCTGAATCCGGATGTGTAGGTAGCTTCCGTTTTCCTTAATACCAACACCCCATTCCCCAGACCAGAGAATAACTATCAGCCTTGGATCATAGTGAGACTTGTAAATGATCTTTCCCTCATACTCTACAACATTCTTCGCGTTCAAGAGGGGAGAAAGGTCATAACTACCCTTGTTCAGCTCTACTTCAACGGCATAAAAATCCTGAGGGAAGATGCAGGCCTCAGCTAAGGGCACAAAGAGCAAGAGAAGGATTAGTGGGATGACTTTTCTCATGATATCCACCAGTGAGTTAATACAATTTTCCTTCAATAAACCTTTCCCTTATCCAGTACTCTAAGAATACATCGGAGATTTTGTACGTGTCATTTTTCGAAACTATTTCCTTTTCAATTAGCTTTTTAAGGGCGGATTGGACGCTCGAGGGGGACCTAAGATTGTATTTCCTTATCGTTTCCCCGGAGAACAGAGCCTTCTCTCCAGCTGCTATCATTATTAAAACCTTCCTCTGATTTGGTGTTAGAGTCTCCCACAGCAATATAAAGGAATTTTCTAGGTCAGATACTAGATCCTCAAGAACTTCGTCAACATCGTCCTTTCCCACTCTGCCTTTAGTTTTTCCTAGGTACCACAGCTCAAAACACAGCCTCTGGGTGTAGTAGGGATGACATTTAGTTAAGGAAAGGATGTAATCAACTACGTCCTCCTTAATTTCTATTCCACCCATTTCAAATGCTTTCATTATGTAAGCCTTGAAATCTTCCTTTGGGATTTCCTTTAGAACCATGTGAGCCGCAAAGTTGTAGAAGGGGCTTTCTTTGGATCGGAATATCCACTCCATTAAGTGCCTTTTTGCTTCCAACAAAGACGTAGCTTACCTTGTCGTGGAGCTGAAGCTTCGACCTCAGCACTTTTAGTAACCCTTCGAACTTGGATAACTCCTGGAACTCATCAAAAACAACGACCAACTTTCTGTCTTTATCATTACACTGGCCTGTATATTAGCAAGAAGCCTCTTCACGGCTTCACTAAAGCTGCTATAGCTTTTTAGTACTTTTCTAGTTATCTCCTCAGCTAGCTCATTACTTGAAGTTATGGCATAGCAATCGATAAATATCGGAATAACGTCATTTCTCAATTCTTCAATAGCCTTTAGAATAAGAGATGTTTTTCCAAACCTTCTAGGAGAATACAATATGACGTTTCTTCCACTCAGAATATAGGCCTTTAGTCTCTCCACTTCTCGTTTTCTGTTTATGAACTTATCTCCCTTAACTGGCTCTCCAAACACGAAAGGATTTTCCATTACTCACCACCAAGTTACTTAATCTTAAGTTACTTAACTTTAAGTAATTTGCCATTGTGACAAAAACATGTTAAAGCAAACCTTATATAATTATGAGGATCCAGTGAGGAAGGGCTTTGATGGACTGGACAGGTAGGGATGTTATAAGCATTAGAGACTTTTCTAAGGAGGACATAGAATTTGTTCTTTCAACTGCCGAGAGGCTTGAAAAGGAGCTGAAGGAGAAGGGCCACTTAGAATATGCAAAAGGAAAGATTCTAGCGACACTATTCTTCGAACCCTCAACTAGAACCAGGTTAAGCTTCGAATCCGCGATGCACAGGTTAGGAGGAAGTGTGATAGGGTTCGCTGAGGCCTCAACGAGTAGCGTCAAGAAGGGTGAAAGCCTTAGGGACACGATAAAGACGGTGGAGCAGTACAGTGATGTGATAGTGATAAGGCATCCAAAAGAGGGTGCAGCAAGGCTAGCTGCCGAGGTTGCTGAGATACCGGTAATAAATGCAGGTGATGGAAGCAATCAACATCCAACCCAAACACTTCTCGATTTGTACACAATAAAGAAGGAGTTTGGCAAGATCGATGGGTTAAAGATAGGCCTCCTCGGCGACTTAAAGTACGGGAGAACGGTTCATAGCTTGGCCGAAGCTTTAGCCTTCTACGACGTTGAGCTCTACTTGATCTCCCCAGAAATGCTCAGGATGCCGAAGCATATAGTCGAGGAGCTGAAAGAGAAGGGTGTCAAGGTTTACGAGACCTCAGATCTTGAGGCCGTCATAGGGGAGCTAGACGTTCTCTACGTGACAAGAAGCCAGAGGGAAAGGTTCCCAGATGAGCAGGAGTACCTAAAGGTCAAGGGGAGCTATCAGGTCAATTGTAAGGTGCTTGAAAAGGCCAAGGAAGATCTAAGGATTATGCACCCACTCCCCAGGGTCGACGAGATACACCCGGAGGTTGATAAAACGAAGCATGCAATATACTTCAGGCAGGTCTTCAATGGAGTTCCCGTTAGAATGGCCCTCCTGGGCCTTGTCCTGGGGGTGTTGTGAATGACCGAGCTTAAAGTTTCTGCTATTAAGGAGGGAACCGTTATAGACCACATACCCGCGGGCAAGGGGCTTAAGGTCATTGAGATACTGAAGCTGGGAAGGCTAAGCAACGGTGGGGCCGTTCTCTTGGCAATGAATGTCCCAAGCAAGAAGCTTGGGAGAAAGGATATAGTCAAAGTCGAAGGCAAGTTCCTGAGCGAGGAGGAGGTAAACAAGATAGCCCTCGTCGCTCCTACTGCCACTGTGAACATAATAAGGGACTACAAGGTCGTTGAAAAGTTCAAGGTCGAGATTCAGGATGTCATTGAAGGGATATTAAGGTGTGCAAATCCCAACTGCATAACTCACTACGAGTATGTAACGACAAAATTCTACGTAATAAGCAGGGAACCGCTGAAGGTCAGATGCCACTACTGTGAAAGAACAATGGAAGAAGAGGAAATCCTAGCAAACCTCTAGAACCTAAACGCTAAGGCAACTTCAAGGGCAGTTCCCAGGTGGAGGACGTCCTCGTCGACGTCAAACTTTGGATGATGGTGGGGGTAGACTATCCCTTTCTCCTCGTTTCTTATCCCAAGGGCTATGAAGGCTCCAGGAACCTTTTGTAAATAGAACGCGAAGTCCTCTCCGCCGAGTGTTTTCCTAACCTCTCCAACGTTTAGGCCAATATCCTTAGCAACTCTCCTCACGAATTCCGCCATCTCTTTATCGTTTATCGTGGGCGGGCCTAGGATGTCAGCCTTGACATCAGCCTTACACCTATGAGCCTTTGCCGTGTTTTCAATTATCTCCACTATCCTCGACTTCAAGAACTCGCCAAGTTCGTTCGTGAAGAATCTAAACGTTCCCTCCAACTCCACGAATTCTGGGATTACGTTGAATGCCGTACCCCCCTGAACCCTTCCAACGGTAACTACCGCACTCTCCAGGGGATCGACTTCCCTGGCAACGATCCTCTGCAGTGCTAAGATAGTGTCAGCTACTGCAGGTATCGGGTCTATGGTGTACTGTGGGGCCGCTCCATGCCCGCCCTTTCCGACTATCCTTGCAAGGAACCTGCCAACGCCGGCAAGGAACGGCCCTTCCCTTATCCCGACTATGCCAGAATCGAGCTCGGCCCAAACGTGAAGGCCGAAGATGGCGTTTACTCCCTCTAGTGCACCACCTTCGATCATCTTTAGTGCTCCATTCCCACCTTCCTCTGCTGGCTGGAAGATCAAGCGGACTCTGTTCTTCAGCTCATCGGAGTGCTCAGCTATTATTTTCGCTGCACCTAAAAGCATTGCAGTGTGAGCATCGTGACCACAGGCGTGCATCTTTCCTGGGATCTTCGATTTGTAAGGGACATCATTTTCCTCTTGGATTGGCAGGGCATCCATATCTGCTCTAAGGGCAATTGTTTTCTCTCCTTCCCCAATGTCAGCTATTATTCCGGTTCCGACTCTCTTTATCCTGTAGCCCCACTCTCTTAGGTGCTCCTCCACGATTCTTGAAGTTCTCTCCTCCTCAAAGCCAAGCTCGGGGTGCATGTGGAAGTCCCTTCTCCACTCGATTATCTGCTCCTTTACCCTCTCGGCTTCCTTTAGTGGATCAAACATGGCGGCCACCAATAGGAATATATTAGAGTTTGAGTTATCACCTTTTCGATGAACATCGTAACAATAGGGCTAGATGGAGAGGGAAAGGTGGCGTTTCAATCTCACGCCCATACTGATCACTTTGCCCAGGGTAGAATCATCTACGCAACACTGCCAACGATACACCTAAGTCACTTGAGGAATTCCCGCTTTTATTCTCCCGTTGAGTTTGGGAAAAGGTTCTACATTGATGATTACAGGGCCAAGTTGTATCCTTCGGGCCATATTCTTGGTTCTGCCGGGATAAAGATCTGGCTCGATGAAGGAACCCTTTATTACACGGGAGATATAAAGCTTGAAAGGCTTAGGACTCCAGAGAGGACTAAAATTCCAAGGGCGGACTTTCTAATAATAGAGGCAACCTTTGGAGTTCCAAAGTTTAGGTTTCCAAAACCAAAGATTGTGGAGAAGGAGATAATCGCCATAGTAGAGGAAAAGCTCGATAAAGGAGAAACTCCCATATTTATGGCCAACCCATTCGGGAAGGCCCAGGAATTAATTAAAATTCTAAACGTCCACGGTTACGAAGTTAGGGTTGACAGAATTATAGGAAAGGTCTCGAGGGTTTACAGAAAGTTCGGTGCCAGGCTTAAAATTAGCGAAGATGGTGAAGTTGTAGTTTCCTCCAGACGAGGAATTCAAGTTTCAGGATTTTCACGGATAAAGCTCAGCAATCATGCCGATTTCTGGGAGTTAATCGAGATAGTGGAAAGGGTTAAACCAGAGAAGGTGTTCACCGTTTATGGGCATGCAGAGCAGTTCGCGAAGATACTCAGAGGGCTAGGCTATGAAGCGGAGGTTTATAAAGAACCAATGTTAAGGTTAAATGGGGGAAGTCTTTGAGCAGTGAGATAATCGTCAGGGTGAAGATACCTGAAAGCCTCGAGAAATACCTAAGTGAGAGGATTGTGGAGGATATAAAGCTCGAGATAATAAAGGAGATACAGGAAAGGTTGCAGAGGGCGGAGGAGCTATTAAGAATACTAGAAAAAAGCGAACTCAAGGAAGAAGATGCAAAAGAATTAGAGAGAGCTAAAAGAGGCCCTTGCCAGAAGGTACGGGGTTCTGTAAGATGGAGGTCGTTTTGGACTATAACGTTGTATTCTCAGCATTTCAGAAGAAGGGAACTTCATATCTCCTTCTTGTTGCCCTGATTCTTGATCCCACAATAAGGATATTAGTCCCAGAGTACTTTTGGGAGGAGTTTGAAAAGCATGAAGAGAAGCTCCTCAGACACACAAAGCTAAGTCAGGAAGAGTTCGAAAAAATGCTATCGATACTAAAGCTATACTCAACGTCCGTCCCAAAAGAGCTCTTTGAAAATGAATTAAAAAAAGCAGTAAAGCTGTGTAGAGACAAAGGAGGCGTCCCTTATGTTGCACTCGCACTCCATAGGCGTGCAATTTTGATAACTGGAGATCTAAATCTAAAAGCGGATGTTGAAGGTATAATCCCCGCATATACACCCCGAGAGTTTCTAGAGCTCCTTGGGAGGTGAAAATATGGCTCTCTACTTCATTGGTCTGGGCTTGTACGATGAGAAGGACATAACGCTCAAGGGGCTTGAAATAGCTAGAAAGTGTGATTACGTTTTTGCAGAGTTCTACACCTCTCTAATGGCCGGCACAACTCTTGAAAGAGTTCAAGAGCTAATAGGCAAGAAGATAAAAGTCCTGAGTAGAGAAGACGTGGAGATGAACTTTGAAAGGATAGTCCTTCCCCTGGCTAAGGATTATGACGTTGCATTCTTGATCCCTGGAGATCCCATGGTTGCAACGACTCATTCGGAGCTCAGGATAAGGGCGAAGAGGATGGGA
>QMUI01000039.1 GCA_003660485.1 Thermococci archaeon
GATCCTTTGTGGATACTCCACATGAGTGTTGTTGCTTAGGAACTCCATTAAGCTTGGAAGGAGCCACTTCCTTAGTGCACTCCACTTCTGGCTTATTGGATTTGCTATCTCGACTATGTCTTCCTCTGGAATGTTCATCTTTGTGAACTGAACTTCCTTATTAGTTAAGTTGAACGTCATGATCTCCTGTAAGCCAAAGCCGACCATTAAATCCCTTATTGCATCTTCGAAGTCCTTAAAGGGATCTCCTCTTCCCTGAACCGCCAGCTTTGGTTCCTCCGGCTCTATGTTATTGTAGCCGTAGGCTATGAGAACATCCTCCAGGACGTCCCTAGCATGCATTATGTCATCTCTGAACGCCGGATACTTAAGCTTGGCCTTTCCGCCCTCGATTTCCACAGAGTACATCATCCTCCTGAGGAGCTCCTTTATCTCCTCATCCTTCAAATCAAGACCGGAGAGCTTCCTTATGTAACTAAGGTCAACTTCGAACTCTCTCGGGGTTAAGTCCGGGGTTTCTATCTCGAAGTCCTTGTATACAACTTTAACGCTCTTGATCCTTCCTCCTCTCTCCGCCAATGCTGTTACCATAACGTTTAAGGCCAGCATTATCTTCTTTAGATCCCATCCAGTAACATCTATGAAAACATTCTTAGTTTCTTCAGTTACCCTTCCCGTATACTCCGAGTTTATTATCGGGGGCATTGAGAGAACGTTCCCTTTGGAATCAACAAGTAATGGATAATAGGGTTTGCCCCTGATTAAGTGCCCATACTCCTTACCTTTCTCGTGCTTCTCCAAGACTTCTTCAAGGGTTAGCTCCTCAGTGAACCCCAGGGGAACAAACTTCTCACTTCTCTCTGCGGCCCTGTAATAAATTGGGGGCTTAACTTTGTCAAAGTCAAAGACTCCTATCGCTACTTCCCTTCTCCTCCTCCCAAAGGTTAAGGCTACCTTCTCCTGGAGTTGGATTAGTTGACTCAGTGAATCTTCGTCAAACTCCAGCCCCTCCACTATGGCGTAAACACCGTACGGCCTTACATCCTTGAGCTTTTCATCAACGTAAACTACAACGTCGCTCTTCTCAACTTTGTACTCAGGAAGCCCCTTCTGGATGCCTAGGGCAAATCTTATCTGCCTAGCAACACCCTCCGCACTCCACAGGTCGGGTCTGTTCGTGTCCTTTGAATCAAGCTTGAAGTAAACCTTTCCATTCTCTTCCCAAACATCGTCAAGCTCACACTTTGCATATAAAACTAAGTCTTCCCACTCCTCGATGCTGAACTCCCTTCCTATGAGCCTTTCCAAATCGGATTTTGAAACATCGAACTTTGGCATATTATCACCCCCTTTGTGGGCTGGAAGCCTCGCCCTTTAGGACGGGGAAGAGGTCAGCTCACCAGATTAGCCTAGCTTCTCTGAGCCACTTCAAGTCATAGCTGAATAGGTACCTTATATCGTCGATTCCAAGCTTGAACATCGCCAACCTGTCAATTCCAATTCCCCAAGCTATTACAGGCTCCTTTATTCCCAAGGCTTCTGTCATCTCTTCTCTGAACACTCCCGCCCCTCCAAACTCAACCCAGCCAAGCTCTGGATGATAGGCACTCAGCTGAACACTTGGCTCAGTGAACGGGTAATAATCAGGAAAGAACTTGACCTTCTTGGCCCCAGCTATCTCTATTGCAAATCTCTTGAGTATCCCAAGGAGATGCCTGAAGGTCAAATCCTCACCAACCACAAAGCCGTCAATCTGGTTGAACTCTATTAAGTGCGTCCTATCTAGAACGTCTGGCCTAAAGACCCTCTGTATAGTGAAGTACTTCCCAGGAATTTGAACACCCTTAGCAAGTTGCCTTGCACTTAAGGCTGTGGCGTGAGCCCTTGGCATTAGCAACATTGCCCTCTCCGGGCTCCAAACGTAGCCCCACCCTCTTGATCCTGCTAATCCTTTTTCATGAGCGGTTTTAACTCTCTCGACTAGCTCCTTGTTAGGGAGGTATCCCTTTTCGGGATACTTGAGCTGATATGTATCGGTCCACTCCCTCGCTGGGTGATTCTGAGGCTGGAACAGGGCATCAAAGTTCCAGAACTGGGTCTCGATTAAACTATCAACGGTCATCTCGATGAAGCCCATCTCAATTAACCTTCTCCTTATCTTATCAAGGAAAACCCTATAGGGTTGCTTTTTCCCAGGGTAGATCCTCTTAACTGGTGCCTTTATGTTGAAGGGCTTGAACTCAACTTCCTTCCACTTGCCCGTGGTTATTAGTTCTGGTGTTAGAATTGTAACTTCCCTCTTTAGTTCTATTCCTTCCTTCACGAGCTCTAAGCCCTTCTCCGTTATCTCAACGATCCTTTCCACTATCTCATCTTCCTGAACTACCTTTCTCCTCTTGAGCTCCTTAACTGAGATTACCTTCTCGACTTCCTCACGTGCGAGATAACCTTTTACCGCAAGCTTTTCGAGAATTTCGTCGATTGCCCTCTTTCCAGCTTTCTCCCCCTTCTCAGTGATCTCGAGTACTAACCCTTCAGGAGTCTTTTCAACTTTAACCCACCCCTCTTTTCTCAGTACACCGACTATTGGCTTTATCTCGTCTTTAGCTAGAACTTCCCTTAATTCGTCAAGTTTAACTCTCTTTCTCTCTTTCAGCAACTTAAGGGCCCTCACTTCTGGCAGACCTATTTCAGCGTACTTCTTCCCTGTATCTGTAAGCTTAACAACCTTTTCCCTTTTCTCTTCAAGCCTTACAAGCCCCTGGGATTGAAGCGTTAGAATTGCTCTCATAACGGCAACTTGCTCAAGTCCCGTTGCCTTCATCAACTTCTCGACTTCTGCCCTTTTCAGTTCTCCCAGCTTAAGCAAGACCAGCTTTTCGTTGTAGCTAAGAGTCATACTCACACCCCGAGAAGTGAGGGTCGAAGGTTTAAAAATCCTTTTTGGTTAAATTAGAATGTCCGACCCCGCCCGGAGGCCCGACCGAGGGAGCGTGCCGACAATGGCACGCCGTGAACGAGGCGACGTCGCCGGGCGGACAGGGCCCGGTCTCCGGGGCCGCCTGAGGGAGCCGATAATGGCGAACAATGAGGGCGGGTGGATAAACCGGGCCTATACTGCCTCAATTCTTATCCTGTCCCCATCTTTGAGATTCAGGGCTTTTCTCAAGTTTACGGAGGCTATTATCTCCGCTATCTTTGGAGGATGAATCGTCCGCGAAGGAATGACTATTGCCCCCTCAATACCATTTATCCTGATTCGATAAGCTCTGACGTCTCCAAAAGTTCTTCCATTCTTTACAAAACCTGGGATTATTATAGGCCGAGAGTTACAGAGCGCATCGAATATTGTCTTTGGAAAGATTACCTTAACGTTTAGGGTTCCTGGGTAGGGATTAAATCCCAAGTACTCTCTTATCAGGGGAGAGTACTGCTTAACATAATAGGCCCCTTCCCCAATCCCGGAAACTACCTCGCCGATAATTATCCCCCTGTAAAGTGCTGATGATAACTCCTCGTACAGAGTTTCAAGTAACTTCATACCTTCATCCTTTATCTGAACCAATGTACCCCTTTTTGAGCACCTTCTTGAGATGTACCCCAATTCTTCGAGCTCATCAAGCCACCTGAGAACTGTCTGAGGAGAAACATTGAGCTCTTTAGCGAGCTCTCTTAGGGTCACCGTAATCTCCCTTCCTATTGCTCCCCTCTTTGTAAGGTTTATTAGGAGGGATAGGGTTTTAAGTTTCATTTTATCCTCCCCTTTGACAATTTATCTGCTAATTTTAAGGGTTTTGGATAGCCTGTTTCATCGAGAACTTGGCTAATCACTTCAATGGCATCTTTAAGGGTTACTAAATTTCCAACGCTAACATATACTTTCCCTACCTTTTCGTAGCTTCCCGGAGGGATCCCCCTTAGGAGTTTCTTTGCGACACCTATCGTTGGCTTCTGAAGGACAACCCCGATGTGAGAGGCAAGACCATATCCACGGGGATGAGCCTTTCCATGTCCTTCTACAATTAGCACATCAAAGCTCTCTCCTTTAGATGCCAGCAAAATGGGCTTGGTTTCTCGAAGGAAGAAAAATGTGGGAATGTAGGGGAACGAAATTTCAACTTTCAATGTTTTCATCTTTATAATGTCACACCCAGGATAAGTGCATATAACAAAGCCTACCTTAGCTAGGTCTCCTTTATATGAAACATCAACGGCAGCAATTCTTTCGACCTTCCTAAGGGGGACTTCCCTAACTTTCCTACTCAGCTTTTCCTGAGCTTTTGCTATTTTCTCCAGCATTAATGGCCTCCTCCAGCTTTCTCTCAAGCTTCATATTTAGCTTTGCCCTTGTTAGATCCTCAAGTGTTCTCTCCAATATGTACCTTGCCTGATCCTGCTTCTGCCTGACGTTAACGAGACCTTTTGGATACTCAAGCGTTATTAGTTCTCCATATACTTCCTCCATAAACTTGTACGTTTCCTCAGCTCTCTCTATGTTCCCCTCCATTAGGCTTATCAGGAAATATCTCCTTAGCTCACCTATGAAGTCACCAACCCCTAGGATGTAATCTTGGGGTGGTACACCCAGTTCCTCGTAGCTTGGAAAATCTTTGTTCGTTAAGTAGTGGTGTAGTAATGTTGCCTCAGTAAACTCTTGGTTTGCGGTTTGCACGTGGCCTGTATAGTAAAGATCAGGATGATTACTCAACTTCTCCCTTAGCATGGCCACGAGCTCTCCTGCTTTCTTGAGTCTCTCCTCAGCTATACCCAGTTCCCCTCTATGCATGGCCTTTATTGAATCCCCACTCAGTCTCACTATCTCCCTTGTGATTTGGAGAGCTTCTTCCCTGAGGGAATCTTTCTCATCAAGCACTTCCTTGACCTTTCTTATTGCTTCTTCAATTCTCATGATTTACCACCACTTTATCTTGAGATAACAAAGTTTTTATCTTGAACGGCCTAACTTTGCCCTCGGCTAATGTGGGGGTGAGAAAATGGTGAAGTTCTGTCCTAAGTGCGGGAGTATCATGATTCCTGATAAAAAGAGAGGAGTTTTCGTTTGCAGGAAGTGCGGTTATGAGGAGCCAATAAATCCTGAGGATGCCAAGGCTTACAAGAGAACTGAAGAGGTAAAGCACAAGCCCGATGAGGGAGTTATTGTAGTTGAGCAGGATTTTTCAACCCTACCCACGGCAAAAGTTACGTGCCCCAAGTGTGGCTACCATGAGGCGTGGTGGTGGGAGTTACAGACTAGGGCGGGAGATGAGCCAAGCACGATCTTCTATAAGTGTAAAAGGTGTGGCTACGTATGGAGGAGTTACGAATAGAGGTTCTCAGGAGGTTGGCTGAAAGGGCTTTAAAAGATCTGGAGGAGGCATATAAAAGGACCCCTGATATAAACAACGGAAAGACTTATCTATGGAGAGGTAAAGAAAGAGTTAGGCTCATGCTTAACATTCTGAAGGAGGTGCAGGAGGATGCCATTTGAAATAGTCTTTGAGGGGGCTAAGGAGTTCGCCCAGCTCATAGAGACGGCAAGTAGGCTTATAGACGAGGCAGCTTTCAAGGTTACAGAGGAAGGAATAAGTATGAGGGCGATGGATCCGAGTAGGGTTGTTCTAATTGATCTTAACCTCCCAACGAGCATTTTCAGTAAGTATGAGGTCGATGGAGAAGAGACTATTGGAGTAAATATGGATCACTTCAAGAAGGTTCTCAAAAGAGGAAAAGCCAAGGACACCCTTATCCTGAGAAAGGGCGAGGAAAACTTCCTCGAGATAAGCTTACAAGGAACTGCAACAAGGACATTTAGGCTCCCGCTTATAGACGTTGAGGAGATAGAAGTTGACCTTCCAGATCTCCCCTTCACGGCTAAAGTGGTTGTCTTGGGAGAGGTTCTCAAGGAGGCCGTCAAGGATGCCTCCCTTGTCAGTGACAGCCTCAAGTTCATAGCTGGGGAGAACGAGTTCATAATGAGGGCCGAGGGAGAAACCCAGGAAGTTGAAATAAAACTCACGCTGGAAGATGAAGGATTGCTCGACCTAGAGGTTCAGGAGGAAACCAAGAGCGCCTACGGTGTCAGCTATCTAGCAGATATGGTTAAGGGCATTGGAAAGGCTGATGAGGTAACGATAAAGTTCGGCAACGAGATGCCAATGCAGATGGAGTACTACATTAGAGATGAGGGTAGGCTAATATTCCTGCTTGCACCAAGAGTTGAGGAGTGACTTTTCTTTCTTTCATTTCTAGGTGTTGCTTATGGATATAGAAGTTTTAAGAAAGCTCCTCGAAAGGGAACTCTCTTCAGATGAGCTTACTGAGATAGATGAAGAGTTTTATAAGGATCTAGCTAGCTTTAGGAAGGCCCTCGAGATAAATGCCGAAAGACATGAGGAGAGGGGAGAGGATATAGAGAAGAGGCTCTATTTGGCTCAGATTTCTCTACTTCAGCAGATAGTTAGAGAAATACTCAAGATAAGGTTGCATAAAATAGTTGATATGGCCTTTGAAGGGGTTCCCAGGAACCTAGTTGGAGACGAAAAAAAGATATTCGCAATAATATCTGCCTTCATAAACGGAGAGCCTCTCCCTCTCGAGGGAGAAGTGGAGATAAAAGAAACCGAGGAGATTATCGAAGAGAAACAGACAAAGCCCGCTTTTGTTGACCTTTACCTGCTAAGGGTGGATATACCTAGGATCATAGACGAAGAGCTCAGGGAGTATGGACCCTTCAAGGCCGGAGACTTAGTCAGCCTTCCAAGATCCCTGGGAAATGTTTTAGTGAAGAGAGAAGTCGCCGATAGGATAACACTAAGCCTTTAGAACCAGAATCAAGGCCAAGATTAATGGAACAGCTGTTGAGTACAGCATTAGCTCAAAGCTTATGTCCGCTAAGTATCCGCCCAGTAGGGGACCAACTACCCACCCGAGACTCATCATGGTGTTAAGTAGACCCATTCCCTGGCCCCTCTCTACTGGAAGAACTCTTTTGGCAACATATGTTGAGGAGGAGCTTATCATCATTGCCCACTTTATTCCAGAGAGTATGCATACGAGGGTCATAAGCTCAACGGAATTTGCCCAAGCGTAGCCTAAGAAGGTGAATATGTAGCCAATCAGGGAGATTTTATAAAATAATCCTTCACCATACTTATCTATTAGTCTCCCAATTGCGAGGGAGC
>QMUI01000040.1 GCA_003660485.1 Thermococci archaeon
ACACTATAAGGCAGGCCTATTACTTGCAAGCACCGCAATAGTAGGTGCATACATAGGGGCCTGGCTTACCTCCTTCATCCCGGCGAGGCAACTGAAGGTCATCTTTGGGCTCGCCCTCATTCCCGTGGCCTACAGAATTTACAAGAAGAAGCCCGTAGAACCAACTCAAATTAGAATTAGGGACGTTAAGGTAAACGAAAAAGTAATTCCCCTGGGGGGCTTCTTCGCCGGGGTAGTGAGTGGACTTTTGGGAGTTGGAGGAGGGATAATAAACGTTCCATTCTTAACTTGGCTCGGAATGCCGATACACTACGCCGTTGCCACATCAAGCTTCACGATAGTTTTTACATCGACGAGTAGCGCAATAAAGCACTACCTCCTTGGCAACGTTGAAGTACAATGGCTCCCCCTTCTAGTTCCGGGGCTCATTGTTGGAGCTCAGCTTGGAGCTAGAATAGCGAAGAGGATTAAGGCTAAGAGCCTGAAGAATGCCTTTGCCGTGGTAATGGTGATTCTCGCATTAAGGATGATACTAAAGGGGCTCGGCTTTGAGGTGCCATGAGATGTTCAGCAAGGAGGAGATTGAGGAGTTAGTCATCCAAATAAGGAGGGAGCACAAACTACCAGTTACTCCCTTTGAGATAGACGAGGTAAGGTACGACAGGGAAGAGGATAAGCTGTTTATAATAGCCCACGACAGAACGGACAAAAGCGTCATAATCGGAAGTAGTCTAGTTATAGGCAAGCTCAAGGAGATCCTGGGCGTGAAGATGATAAGCGTTTACACGACCCTGGACTTAATACTTAAGAGAATGCAACTTGAAAAGAGCTTAAGCTTTGCCGAAGAGCACGGCCTTGACTTCCTCATACCGTTTATAAAGGCTGAATTCAAATTTCCCCCCAGGAAGTGGCCCAAATCTAAGAAAACTGTTAATGGAATAGTGTTCTTGACTTTCAACGCTCAAGCCCTCCTAGGTTTTGCCAACTCATTTGGAGTCAAAGGAGATATCTATGGCGTTAGATACTCCTTCCCAAAGCTGAACTTCATCCCCGTAGATAGACCCATCAGGGAGGTGTTCTTTCCAAACGAGGAATTCCTGACTAATTTAGCCCAGGAGGGAGAGGTAATTTTATCGGAGTTTAAGTCCCCCGCAAAGGTTCAAAAGGCCATCCTCATTAACCCGATAAAGTTCCTGAGAATAGGGTACTTTGAACTTAAGTACCTCTTCGGGGAGTCAAGGCCCGCAGTATTCGATAAAGTTGATTTACTTGAGTACGTAGTTGAAATGGTCTCCGAAGGGCTTATGGAAGCAACGGATGGGCCGAGGATAATTAGATGGGGTTGGAAGAGATGATAGTAGGTATAGCCGGTAAAATTGCCGCTGGCAAAACCACAGTAGCGAGGTTACTTGAAGAGCGTGGTTTTTGTAGGATAAGCTGTAGTGAACCCTTAATAGACATACTCACGGGTAACACTAAAGATTATTCCTGGGTTCCCGAAGTGGAGTTCAAGGGAGAGCCAACGAGGGAAAACTTGATTGAGTTGGGTAGGATACTAAAGGAAAAGCACGGAGAGGATGTACTAATCAGGCTTGCCGTTGATAAGCTAAGGCACTGCAAGAACATAGCAATAGATGGAGTTAGATCCATAGGGGAGGTAAAGAAAATCAAAGAGATGAAAGGGGTACTCATATACGTTGAAGCTAGGCCTGAGATAAGGTTTGAAAGGCTGAAAAGGAGGAACGCAAAGAAGGACAAAGCTATAGAGACACTTGAAGACTTATTAAGGTTTGACGAATGGGAGGAGAAGTTATATCAGACATCAAAGCTCAAGGAAATCGCGGATTTCATAATAGTGAATGAGGGATCCATTGAAGAGTTGAGGGAAAAGTTATACAAGATTCTCCGGCTTTAACCCTCTTTTAACTAGGTAATCATTCCACTTTTTCGCGTACTCTAAGAACGTTTCATCCCCAGTTACCCTGTAGAGCCAGTAAAGGAGTCTTATATGGAGCCTGTGATAGAAAACACTTGAAGAATTATAAATGATGGCATATGTGCTCCAACTCCCGGTATCAAAATAGGGTAGAGCTCTTTTAACGGATTCCACGTAGGTCAAGAAAAGTTCTAATGCCTTCGGATTTTTCGTTACCATATAGTAATAATAAACCCCCCGTGCCGAGATGATATGACCGTTAAGAACCAGTTGTTCGGGATAGTAGGGATACTCAAGTATCCATGGCCCAAACTTAGTTTCGGTTACAAAGCCCCCGTGCTCAAGCGGCACCTTAAACGAGTTAAAGAACAGGGTTGCAAGCCTAAGGTACCTTTCGTCCTTTGTAACATTATAAGCAATGGCGTACATACCACAGGCAACTCCCTGGGAGTATCCAGAAATCCAGGGGATGCTTGAGTTCTGAAAGTGGAAGTAAATGGGGAGATAGGCGTACTTAACTCCACGGTACTCTCTTTCCCGTATGAACGGAATTATATCGTTTAATATAGAGAGCATAACATCTATTTTCCCTCTTTTCCAGCTTTCTTCTGCCCAATGAACCGCAGAGACGGGATATAAATTAAATCCTCTCGCCCTGTAATAAACAAACGGAAGGGTTAAATTTATCGGGCCATTCACAACTTTTATCGTCCCATAGTAGGGAGACCAATTGGAGAAGACCATAGACATGTCCTTATGCCCAGGCCTTTGGAAGGCTTCATAGTAGTATGTAGTTGCTATGAGTCCCAGCGAAATGTACCTAAAACTCCTCTCATCTAATTTACCCAGCCTGTACAAGAAAACTAGCATATCTAAGTGGTAGGAGAGATCCCTGTAAGCCTGTAAATACGTAAGGTTACCAGTTTTAAGCCACAAGCCAAGGTACTTCTCCCTCAGGACTTTATTCTTCCTGAAGAAATCCTTTACCACATCATTACCGTAAGTATCTATTATCTCCTCCAACTTATTACAATCGGTAAAAAATGTCTTGGGAAGAGTTGATAACGGAACGTGACCCTCTTCCAACACGACAAATCTGCCAGGATAATGGTGAAGCTTGATAAATGTAACTGCCTTAGGATGGAAGGATAATTTTCCTACTATCTCAAACCTTACTCCGCTCCATCCAACTCCAGTTCCGGAGACAGTAACATTGCAGGCAGGTGAGCTTAAAAGAAGGGGGGTATTCACGTCAAAGGGAGTTACACTAATATTTCCAAGGGATAAATTAAAATTCGCGAGCTCAAAATACCCATCCTCACTTACTAAGACTACGTACGCTTGACATTCTCCTCCCCCGGATGGAACGTTAGAGTGGTTTAGGCCGACGAGTAACAATGTCAAGATGACAATCGCCAGGATTAACCCAACTACCTTCCAGTTTCTTATCATCATTTTCCTTTCTCACAATGCAAACATTAAAAGCTTACTGACATAACGGGAAAATTTAATTTTCTCCATATTCGCGTAAAATTTAGAGGGATTTTTCCTGAAGTATTTTCGTCAACAATACCCATTGCCTCTCTTCCCACACCCCTCTCTCCGTTATTACTATCAGCGTTCCTTTATAAACAACAATCATGTCCCTCAGGGTCGCCAAGAATTTAAGTAAAGCCTCGAAGCCATTGTACAGGGCAAGGTACTCGGGACAATCAATAACGATGACACCCCCTTTAGATGCTTGTAGATATCTCTTTGAAAGTTCAAGCATTCTAGCGAGATCCGTAGGGCTTATGTCCTTTTCATAATTGGATACAGCCCTGGTCACGAAGTACTTATACCAAGCGTCGGAACCCTGAATATTCCTCACAAATGCCAACACCGGAAACTCTTGGAGCTTTGGCATCATTGCTTTGTTAAAATAGTCAGAGCTAACAAGAAAAGACCCCTCCTTAAGCTCAGATGTTGTAGGAGGATGGCGGCGGAAATAAATTTCGCTTTTAAAGACGGCAACAATCCCATACAAGAGCGTTAGAGTTAGTACCGTGGCTATAGTAAACCCTATCGGGGCGAACCAAGGAATGGGTCTTAAGAAGGGATAGTCCATTTGGTGAAGTCCTATCAAGGCCAGGGAGCCTGAAAGCACGAGCATCTTCCTCCCAAATATCTCCTTTAGCCTCCATATTATGACACCAGAGAAAAAGATGAAGAATCCCGAGATTCCATAAACAACGCCTAAGATCGTGAGCATCTTTGAATCAAAGATCTCTCCAACTATTATTGTGTAAGTAATCAATATAAGCGGAGTTAGAGAGAACAATGCAAACGTGAAGAATGATGGGAACTCTCCCTCCTCCTCTATTGTAATTACGCTTGCCATCAGCATAAATAAGGTAGATGTTACGGCTATCGATATCTCATTCATTAAAGTGGCCTCAAGTATGTCGCTTAGGGTGTGGAAAGAATACGCAAGCAACCCAAGAGCAAGAACAACAGCTGATTTCCTTCCAACTTGGCGGTATAAGCGTATCAACCAAAATGCACCGGCCACCCTTACCAATATCGTTATTACCCTAACAAGAGTTAATACATCCATGCCCTATTCACCTTACAAATTCCTCCTATGTCAAAGAGAAACTGTAACGTTTAGGTTAATAAATATTCTGGGTAAGGGGAGAGGTTTAAAACATCCCGACCGAGGTAGTACCGATGGTCAGCAAACTCTTAGCCCTTGAAGCTTATCCCAAGCTTAAGGACATAGACTTCAGGTTACTCAGGGGTGTAGAGCTTAAGATGAGGTATTATAAATGGGTTCCCCTAGAGGAAATCGCCAAGTTCGCCAGGATGGACGTAGAAAGCGCAAGCCATAGACTTGGGAGGCTGGACAATTGGGGACTAGTAATTAGGAGGAGCGACATGGGGTACATAGGTTATCAACTAACGATACATGGATACGATGCACTCGCCATTAGGGCCTTCGCAAAGAAGGGCGTCATCGAGGCCATATCAACCACCCAAATAGGGGTTGGAAAGGATGCAGACGTATACGTTGCCCTAACTCCCTCCGGAGAGAAGGTTGCTGTTAAGTTCAACCGGATAGGGGAGAGGACGAGCGCAAGGAAGGCAGGCTACCACAGTGATGTATTCGCGGATAAGCATCATAAGAGCTGGCTGTACGTTTCAAGGTTGATAGCAAAGAAGGAGCACGAGGCCCTCGTTCTATTAAGCCCATTCGCGAAGGTTCCAAAGCCGATAGCTTGGAACAGGCATGCAATAGTTATGGAGTTCATCAGCGGAGTTGAACTTGCGGATCTAAGGGATACCGACCTTACGAGAGAGGAAGCAAGTGAAATCCTGGGGAAAGTTCTTGATGAGTATGAAAAGATAGTCAGGTTCGGGATAGTCCACGGGGATATGAGTGAGTTCAACGTTGTGCTAACCGACGATAATGATATCCTGATAATAGATTGGGCCCAATACTTAAGTTGCGCAAATCCCGAAAGCTTAAATCTGCTAAAGAGGGACATAACCGTCCTGTTAAATGCCTTCAGGAGAAGATGGGGAGTGAAGAGGGAGTTTGAGGAAGAATGGAAAAGATTTTATGAAGCATGGCTAGCTGGAAGGAAAGAGGTTAGCGAAGGAGAAGGGTAAATTCGCCGGAGTGCCTAATGACTATCGTTGTGATGCCATCTTCCCTCTTCTCCTTTAGCACCTCCCCGCTTTCTATACCCACAACCTCCGCTTTAATGGCGACTTCGGAAGTGTCGCTTAGGTGGTTCCTGAACGTTATCTTGCCATCTTCGTAACCAACGACCGTAGCGGTTGAGTAGACGATCTCGTAATTACCGTGCTTAACGTTCACGGGAAGGAAAAGCACGCCCCTATTCCTCATCTCAAGCTCCGTAAGCTTGGGAAACTCGATGCCGTTGTAGCTTATCCTGCCCTTAACGGTGTGGCCCCTCGGATTGATAACTGCAAGGTAGTTACCCCTTGGAATGACTATGATATCCCTATCCGTAACTTTAAAGTCCCTCTCAACTCCCTGCAACTCTAGGATCTTGTCAACGAACTTCCTGTGCATGTCATGATAGCTTGAGTAGTACTGAAGCCTGAAACCCAGGATCACAGCAGAACCTTTCCCCTTCTTGACGAGGGCACCTACGACCTTATCCCCAACCCAAGCTATTGGCTCCCCTCCCTTGACCTCCCTAACGACGTTCCTAACGATCATCCTCTCTATTCCTTCGGCGTCAACGCTTACGAAGGGGATTAACCTGTAGTTGTCCCTTGCAACCTCC
Source organism: Thermococci archaeon (assembly GCA_003660485.1). Taxonomy (GTDB): domain Archaea; phylum Methanobacteriota_B; class Thermococci; order Thermococcales; family Thermococcaceae; genus Pyrococcus. The sequence continues at coordinate 6,235 of QMUI01000040.1, forward strand.
CCTCCAACCTTAACTCCCAAGAACTCCTCAAGCTTCCTGTACTCGTTCATGTTCTCGTCCAAGTACGGTAGCATTGGCATGATAACTAAGTTCCCACCCTTCTCAACGTACTCCGCAAGCTTGTCCTGGGCTTCCTTGGCCATGAAGTCGAGGCTGTAAACCCAGATCTGCCCGTACTTGAGCATCTCATCAACTGTGGTATTGTCTAAGTCGATTACGTCAAAGGGGACGTTGCTCATTGCGAGTAACGTGAGGAGGCCTCTCTCGCCGAAGAGATACTCATTTAGGTTAACGCTCTCTTTGAAGTTCTCAGGCCTATAACCCCAGAGGTTTAGGGCCTCATAAGGCTCGTACATTGCGAAGGCAACCCTTGCATGGAATGGTGAATATGCAAAGTCCTTGTTGGCCTTAAGGAACTTTCCAATCCACTTTATTGGCTCTACGTGCTGCCTCTCACTTCCATCCAAGCTAATTGGAGAGTAAACGTCCCAAGTAACTCCGTTGTGAGATTCATAACCCCTCGGATTTTCACCGCCGACGTAGAGGTAGTAGTTTATGTTGTGGATTCCTAGGGAAGGCAACAGGCCGTAGAGGAGCTCGGCCTCATCCTTCTCTATAACGTTTGCCAATGAAGATTGGGTCTCAATGCTCAATGGGGGAGTACCTAGCTTGTCAACGTAGTACCTGTAAATTCCAACCTTGTAGTAGATGTGCCCAAGCTTGTCCTCCTTAAAGTCAAAGCTCCTGTAAAACGAATCCCAGAACTCTGTCCTGAGGTGGATATCAAGCTTATTCTTCTTTACGTAGTTATAGAAGTGCCTCCAAGCGGCTAAAAGAAGGTAGGGATCAAGTATGCTAATCGGGACAT
>QMUI01000041.1 GCA_003660485.1 Thermococci archaeon
CTTGGGAATTCTGTCTTCCTTCCTTATAGTACCCGCTCCCCCGTGAACGATTATAGCAACCATCTTTATCCCCATATTTAACGAGGTCGAAAGGTTAAAAGAATTATGGAAACGTTAGCTTATCGCCATATTAATTATTGTTTCACCTATATTCTCTAGGTACTCAAGGATCCTCCTGTAGCTGTCCATTGCTATAGAAGCCCTGTAATCTATTTTCTTGGCCTCTTCACTAAGCTCGAGCATTAATTTATCAACTTTCTCCAAGTCCCTAGTCTCTACCTGGAAGAGCATTTCAGTAAATTTTTCTATAAGGTAAGGGACGTTGATCTCGCTTGGATTTTCAGCTATCCTTATTATGTGATCCCCTATCCTTTCAATGTTCCTCGCTATCAGGAGAACCCCTATCAAATCGAAGGTCCTCCTTATTATACCACTCTCCTCGCTGACTCCCCTCTTCGATAGCAACCTGTTTACAGCCCTTATTATGAGGAAGTAGAACCTGTCAAGCTCATTCTCTAAGTCATTTATATCTCTAAGCAACTCTCTATTCCCAGGATCATGGATTATGAGCTCGAGATCTCCAAACATCGACTTTACTATCGACTTCATTCTCCCCAACAACTCAGCGAGATTTATCTCCTCCTCATCCAACAAGCTCTTGGCTACTATTTTCTGAGGTTCATCAAGTATTATCTCCACCCCAGGAAGGCTCTGCAGCGTCTTCCTAACCGCGACTTTATATAGAGGCATCTCATCCTCAAGGATTATCTCTATAGTGTCGTACCCTTGAATATATGCTGAGATAACGAGCCTAACGGCCATATCAGGAGAAAACTTCTTACATATCTTCAAAGTCTTCTTAAGTCCATGATCCCTTGGTTTCCCAGGAAAAATCGTTATACTTCCATCTGGATTTACCGTGAGAGAAACTATATCCCCCTGTTTTAATCCATGCTCTTTAACCCAAGCCTTAGGGAGGGAAACTATATATGAACTCCTACCAGTGAACTGGATCTTTCTAAACTCCATAGATTTCACCATTGATATTTAGACAATATCGTCAATAAATAGCTCACTTCGATAATCTTATAAACGCTATGACATTCGTTACAAACATGGAGAAGGACGTTCCAGTGCTGATCATAGCAACTGCCGTGGGCCAGCTCTTCCTCCAGTTTTCTTGGTTCATAATGCCATTCTACCTTAAGGTTCTAGGCTACGGAATGGACAAAATGGGCGTCCTCTTCTCAATCCAAACTTTAACTGGTGGAGTTTTCTTTCTCCTTGCAGGCCAGATATCACTAAAGATTGGATATAAGAAAACCCTAATAGTAGCAGCCATCCTGGGAGCGCTTGGAAGGATCCTTCAAGTCCTAGCATTCAACTTCTTCACGCTCATTGCGGGGTTCTTTTTAGTGGGCATAAATATGGGTTTGAGGGATCCAAATTATTCGGCCCTTTTAAGTGAGAAGGTTTCAAGTGAAGAAGAGAGACACAAGTTGTTCTCATATTCCTTCGGCCTCGGAACCCTTGCAAATGCCCTTGGAGTTCTCGTTGCGGGCTACTTGCCTGGATACCTAATGGGCAACGGTATGCCCAAAGAGATCGCATATAGGATTATACTATCCCTAGCCCTAATTCAGTTTGCAATCGTCCTTCCCGCGCTGGCCATAATAAAGGATGTCCCAGTAAAGGAGCAGAGGATCAAGTGGAGGAAGGATCTGGTGGTTAAGATACTAAAGTTCTCCCTACCAAGTGCAATAATAGGTCTCGGGGCCGGGATAACGATACCCTTTATGAGCATATACTTCAACATGCGCTTTGGAAGGGATATTAGGGACATAAGTTGGGTGTTCTTTGGCCAACAGCTCCTCATGGGATTCGGTTCATTTCTCCTCCCCAACCTTGTGAGGAGGATCGGCCCAGTCAAGGTCATCACGTACTTCCAGTGGAGTGCGGCATTGCTCTTCCTTATCTTCCCCTCCTTACCAACGTTCCTTCTAGCAGCGATCGTTTACGTGGTTCGTTCAATATTGATGAACATAGTATGGCCGGTAAACGACTCATTCATGATGGGATTCTTCTCAACGGAAGAAAAAGCAACAGCGGCAGGGATAAGGAGAGCATTTTCAACATTTATGAGAGCCCTGGGTAACTACACCGGTGGTGTCCTGTTTGCTGTGTCCTTAGCTTACCCCTTCTATGCAACTGCAATTCTGTAGATCCTCGCAACGGCTATGTTCTACGCGTTCTTCATTCGGCATAACGACTGAGCTCAATCCCCCTCTCTAAAGCCTTGAAGTTTATCTCCCAGAGCTTCTCCCTCAGCGTAAGTTTTATGCCCTCAACCAAGCTTTCCTTCTTTAAAGGTAATAAGCCCTTGCCGTAGGCATAGCCAAGCATAACTACACCGAGGGTTCTAGGGTTTATCTTGTCCGCTTCGGCCTGAAAGTTCATCATATCAACCTTGCATATCCTAGCGATTGCGCTTTTAATTTCGTCGAGCTCAGGATACTTCTCCTTCCCAACTAGGGTAGTTGCGGTGTGGATTGGGTAGGCATTTATTATAGCATAGCTATCTTTACCCAGGAACCTTGCGTTTCTTAAAGCTTCTACGGGCTCAAGGGCAAGCATTAGGTTAGCCTTCCCTTCCTCTATGAGTGGGGAGTAAACATTATCGCCAAATCTTAGATAGCTGAGAACGCTACCATAACGCTGGCTCATTCCCAGGGTTTCACCAATTCTAACCCTGTAGCCCTCGACCATCGCCGCGTTCCCTATTATCCTCGAGAGCGTCAAACCGCCTTGACCACCAACCCCAGCTATAATCAAGTTGAACTCCATTTCACTCACCAAGGATACTTGGCATACGTAAAAATATAAAGTTAAAGCTCAAGCCTCTCAAAGACCCCGTCCCAACCCATGTTACATCCGGTAATTTTAAAGGTCATGTCGCGAAAGATTAATACAAGTGAAAATTAAACTTTCACCCATGGGATTTGCAGAATACTACCGGGCATTCCCAACGTATACCGATCTAAGCTCTCAAGAATACAAGAAGAGACTAGAGGATCTTGAACCCCTACTTCTTAAATATATGAAAAGGAAAGGGAAAGTTTTAGATTTAGCTTGCGGCGTTGGAGGATTCTCATTTCTCCTTGAAGATCATGGATTTGAGGTAATAGGTATTGACATAAGCGAGGACATGATAGCGAGAGCCAAAAGGTACGCCCAAGAGCGAGAGTCCAAAGTTGAATTCATCCTTGGGGATGCCAAAAACTTGCCCTTCAATGATAGGGAGTTTGACTATGTGATATTTATAGACAGCCTAGTCCACTTTACGCCCTTAGAGCTTAACCAAGTATTTAAGGAGGTGAGAAGGGTTCTCAGGCCCGGAGGAAAATTCATAATTCAGTTCACTGACTTGAGGGAACTCCTCCCAAGATTAAAGGAAAGCCTCGTAGTCGGACAAGAGTACTGGATAAGCAAGATAATCCCAGATCAAGAAGAAAAAACCGTTGTAATAGAATTCCAGAGCGAGAATGACTCCTTTAGGGTGAGGTTTAACGTTTGGGGCAAAACCGCGGTGGAGCTACTCGGCAAGCTGTACTTCAGGAAAGAAGCCCAAGAAAAGATAAATGATTACTCATACCTCATAGTCTATCAGCTCAAGTGATCTCTTGAATACATCAAGATGGTTACCAAAGGCCTCGTACATCTTAACCTTTGACGCCCTCTCAAGGAACTCCTCAAGGTTCTTCATCATGATCTCACTTACAGGCATGTTTAACGGCTGAGGCTCGTAGTAGTCAACTCCCTTTATTAAAGCGGTTGAAAAGTACCAAAGGCTCTTCTTGACCTTTCTTCCTTTGACGGGTGAAAAGCTAGCCCCTTTACAGTTAAAAGCAGAGTGAAGGATAACTATGGCATTGACCCTAGCCTTTCCCAGGATTTTACGCCTCCCCTCCAAATCTATCTCCTTGACCCTGTACCCACTCCTCGTGAGGGAATCATAAGACAACCTCACGTTGTATAGATCCTCTATCTTGGGATCATATATCAAAACCGTAGTTCCACCAACTATCCTCAGGCTCTTTGCCTCGACAACAGTATTCTCGGTACTTAACACCGTAAGTCCATGGGAAAGAGAAAGGGCAGAGATCGTGCTCTTCCCCGTGTGCGGATATCCAACGAAAAGAATTCCTCTCCTCCCATCTGAAACTGCCACAGAGTCAGTAATAAATATTCTACCAATCTTGGCTCCAGCTCTTGCCACGGCCTGAAGAAGGAAGAAAACGGGAGCCTCATTCTCGTAGGCCTTTGGAACCCGAGATTCTATGAGGTACTCGTCAATCCCATTATAGTCATAGAGATAGTTCAAGACCCTAAATCCCTTCCCCTTAACCCTCTTGACGACTACATGTGGATTACCTTTAGTCGGAAAAATATCGGGAAGATACCTTCTAGCAAAAGAAGTCATGAATCCATCTTCAAAGCCATCATCAAGCTCCCCTTCAAATTTAACATTTACTCCGGCAACCCCTATCATTGTGGTTAAGTTGAGAAAAGGAAATAAAAAGTTAAGCCTCTAACCTGAGCCTCTTAATCACAAACCCTTTCTCAAGGGAGGCCAGAAAGCTGGCGAGCCTCGGGCCCCTCTCCCTTCCAATGAACACCTTGTAGAGGGTCGAGAACCAACTCTTGCTCGGTATCCCCCTCTTCTTCGCAGCATCGTATAGGACGTTGTTCAGCTCATCGACAGTAAACGACTCATGGCTCTCTAACCATTGGGCAACCTCGAACATTGCTTCCTTTATCTCCTCTGGAACTTCTATTTCGGGAGGCTTGTCAAGTATTACGAACTTCACATCGTCGGGCGCGTACTTTTCTACCCAATTCTTGGCCAGCTTTATCCTGAGCTTGATCCTCTCTAGATCCTCATGATCTAGACCCTTAGGAACGTGTCCCTGGGAGATCAAAGTTGATATTATCCTTTCCTCCGTCATGTGAGGTAGCTGAACAAGAACAGCTAAGAACCTGAAGGGAGCTTGAGCTATTAGCCTTTCAGGCTTCTTCGGCATTGAAAGCTCGTAAGTCCTTTTAAGCTCCTCGACATCACCTTTCCCTTCCTCGACTCCAAAGTATATCCTCTCAACTTTATCAAATTCGTCATAGAGGTTAAGCAGGCCAAGGCCAAGATCAATCTTGATCTCCTTATTTGGCCTGTGCCTCGCGTAGATGAACCTAACGAGTCCTGGCTCAAGAACCTCGTATAAATCACTCAGGAGAATGACGTTACCCTTACTCCCACTCATCTTGCCCTTCTGACCCTTAATACCAACGAACTCGTACATCAGGGTTAGAGGAGCATTCTTTCCATACACTTCCTTTATTATATCCTTGCCAGTATCGTAGCTTGAGCCAGCAGCCAAGTGATCCTTCCCAGCTGGTTCAAAGTCAACTCCAAAGTGGGCCCAGCGCATCGGCCAGTCAACCCTCCACCTCAGCTTAACGTTCCCATCCCTTATATCAGTCCAGCCCTCGTGACCCTCTGGGCACCTGAACTTAACCTTCCACTCTCCATCCCATTCTAAGATTTCACTCTCTCTCCTGTGCTTTGGGCAATAAACCATGGCCGGCCACCAGTTCTCTGGCAGGGAAGGTTGCTTAGCTATCTCCCTGTACTTGTTCAGGATCGCCATGATCTTCTCCCTGTTCTCAAAGGCTTTCCTAATTTCCTCCGAATACTCACCCCTCTTGTAGAGCTCGCTCGCATAGAGGAAGTTGACCTCCATCCCAAGCTTTTCCACTTCATTTTCAAACAAATCCATGAAGTGCTCCGCATAGCTGTCATGACAGCCCCAGGGGTCAGGAACCTCCCTAACGGGCATTCCCAAGTACTCCCTCCATTCTTGGGGAACGTTCTTTGGAACTTTCCTGAATCTATCGTAATCATCCCACATATGGATGTGCCTAACTTCATAGCCCTTATCCCTCAGAGCGTGGCCAACTATGTAAGCAGTAAAGAGCTCCCTGAAGTTCCCTATGTGAACGTAACCGCTCGGCGTTATTCCACTCTCAACAACGTAAAGCTCCTTCTCTCCCCTCTCCCTGATTATCTTCTCAGCCATATGATCGGCCCAGTGAACCATTTACACCACCCTCCGTGAATGGGAGATTAGCTTTTAAGAGTTTGTGGGAAAGTTAAGATCATGTCCTGGGTTCACGTTGGAATAGCCTTGGCATCCATACTAGTTGCAATAGCAATCACAAAAGAGCTTGGAGAGAGGTATGCCTGGGTGAACAGAAAGATAATCCACTTCTCGATAGTCCCCGCAATACTCATGATGTACCTCGGCCTTATAGAGGCAAAGATTTTCTCAGCATTTGCCTTTGCATTTGCAATTAGCCAGCTCTCTTCCCACGTATTAAAGAGAGAACTCGAGTGGTTTCAAATCCCAGGAAATTACGGAGAAGTTTTCTTTGCCCTTTCAGCAGGTGTAATATCCCTGCTCTTCAACCCAAAATATGCCACAGCACTCCTATCGGTCATGGCTGTAAGTGATGGAGTAACCGGAGTAATAAGGTTCTTCTACTTCAGAAAGAAGGGTCTTGATGTTAAGCTTAAAAAGCACTGGACCGGCAGCTTAGGCTTCTTCTTAACTTCCCTGGTAATAGCCCTGGTATTTTTAAATGCCACTACACTAGTTAGAATAGCATGGGCACTAATACTCACAGTGGCAGAGTATCAGCCGTGGCTAGATGACAACCTAGCAGTGCCACTGGCAGGGGGAATCTTAAGTTTATTCCTGTAGCTAAAAAGAAAAGACTAGGAAACCCACCGCACCTTCATAGAATCCTTCCTCACCTTAAGGAACTCCTCAACTAGAACCCTCCCACTTTCCTCCATGAACTCCTCAGGATCTATGCCCAGCTCTTGAAGGCCAATAGCCTTAACATCCTGGGGAACTCCTCTAGATGTTACATTTATCCCAATGTGGATCTTGATGCTCACAGGAGATATCGTTGCTATCGATATGCTCAGCTTCCTATCACCAACGTATATATCGTCTCCCTTTCTCTC
>QMUI01000042.1 GCA_003660485.1 Thermococci archaeon
GCAGTACGGTGCGGAAACCACAAAAACTCATCCTGTGAGTCCAATCGTTCTTAGAATCCTTCAGAATGTTAAAATCCCTGTACTACTATATTAGGAGGTTAAATCCATGACTACACAAGAAATAATTGCCCTTGGGATATTTATAGCTGTCTACATTGCAATAATTAGTGAGAGAATTCATAGAACAGTTGCTGCAATGTTTGGAGCTTCAATAGTCCTCCTTGCGAGAATAGTCCCCTGGGAGAAAGTTCCTAACTATCTCGATTTGAACACTATCCTCTTGCTTGCAGGGATGATGATTATAGTTAACATTAGTAGAGAGAGCGGTCTTTTCGAATATATAGCAATAAAAACCGCCAAACTATCGAAGGGGGATCCAATGAAAGTCCTCCTTCTTTTCTCCGTGGTTACGGCCCTTGTAAGTGCTTTCCTTGATAACGTTACAACCGTTCTTCTCCTCACTCCAATGCTCCTGTATATAACTAGACAGATGAGGGTAAATCCCGTTCCCTATTTACTTGCCGAGATCTTCGCTTCAAACATAGGTGGAGCGGCGACCTTAATTGGGGATCCACCAAACATAATGATAGGATCGGCCGCAAAGCTCAGCTTTAACGAGTTCATAAAGAATATGACTCCCATAGCTACGGTGGATCTTGCTTTGATGGTTGTCCTGATATACCTCCTTTACAGGAAGGAGCTCAAGAAATCTGAAGTCTCTCTTGTGATTTCAGACCTCCGTGAAGAGGATGCAATAAGGGATAAAAGACTCTTTAAAAAGTCAGTGGTGGTAATTTGCTTAGTTATGTTGTTATTCTTCCTCCATGATATTGTAGGAGTTGAGCCTGCTGTAATTGCACTTTCTGGTGCATCTCTGCTCCTCTTATGGAGTAAGGAAGCTCCAGAAAAGGCATTAGAAAAAATTGAATGGCCAACTCTCTTCTTCTTCGCTGGCCTGTTCATAATAGTTGGTTCCCTTGAGGAAACTGGTTTTATTGCTCAGATAGGAAAGTGGATAGCTGGGCAGATACACTCTGAGATTGAAGCAATATTATTAATTTCATGGCTTTCGGCGTTCTTAAGTGCAATAATTGACAACATTCCCTTTACGGCAACTATGATACCAATAATAAAAAGTATGGGATCTATGCTAAACATTTATCCCTTATGGTGGGCCTTAAGCTTAGGGGCATGTCTTGGGGGAAATGGAACTGCAATAGGTGCTAGTGCAAATGTAGTTGTCCTAGGTATAGCGTACAGGGAAGGTATAAAGATAACATTTAAGGACTTCCTTAAGGTTGGTATGGTAATAATGACAATAACAGTGGGAGTCGGATCTCTCATCCTTATAGCAAGGTATGGGTGATGATATGAGGATTTTAGTCCTTATTGATGGGAGTAAGTGGAGCCAGAAAGCGGCATTATATGCCTATTCAGTAGCTAAAAGAAAAAACGCCAAGGTGACATTATTTTCTGTCTTAGATAGGAAAGAGGCAAAGGCCCTGGCATTTCACCTAAGCATGAGAAGTGAGAGTTTGGAGAATATAAAAGAGTTTGAGGAAACCATATGGAGGGATATGAAGAAGAGTGTTAAAGAGGTAATAACCACACTCCTTGAAGTTGGGCAGAGGGAAGGCATAAACTGTTCCTTTAAGATAGTGGAGGGCCGGGCAAAAGATAAAGTTCTGGAAGAAGCTAACTCAGGAAACTATGATATGGTCGTGATGGGAGCACATGGGAAGAGGGGAAAGACAAGGATAGGTTCACTGCTCGAAGATGTCGTTGGTCAGATAAGAATCCCCGTTATGATAGTCCGCTAGCGCATATTTTCAACATAAAGGAATAGGCACTTAAGGTACTCAGTATCTTTGGAGGCCATTAAGATTGGATGATCTGGAGCTTGAGTTCTGTAAGGCTCAAGCATCTTGAGGAACTTCCCAGCCTTTGCACCCGCAGCAATTATCATATCCTTAAACATTTGTAAATCAACGTGTTGGGAGCATGAACACGTTACTAGAATTCCTCCGTCCTTAACGAGGTTCAGCCCAGCGAAGTTTACGTTGAAGTACGCCCTTAGCCCTGCCTTCAAATCTTTCTCGTGCTGAACGAAGGCAGGAGGATCGAGGATCACTATGTCAAACTTTTCTCCTCTCTTCTGGAGCTTCTCCATTTCCTCAAAGGCACTTCCAACGATGAACTTTACCCTGTCTTCAACTCCATTCAGCTTTGCATTTTCCTTAGCGGTTTCTATAGCTCTTGGTGACTTGTCTATAGCTATAACTTCTTCTGCTCCAGCTATAGCGGCGTGAATTGCGAACCCCCCAGTGTACGTGAAAACGTCGAGAACCCTGTCCCCAGGCCTCACCCACTTTTCTAACGCTAACCTGTTTTCCCTCTGGTCAAGGAAGAAGCCAGTTTTCTGACCGCGCATGTCAACTATGAACTTTGCCCTGCCCTCCTCTATTATGGTCCTGTACTTCTCCTTCCCCAGGAGAACCCTCTCGATCTCTGGCAGGCCCTCCCTTCTCCTGCTCCTCCCTGTGTTCTTCTCGAACACGGTTTCTATTTCGGGCTCGACTTCCATTATAGCTTCGGCAACGTCGAGCTTGAACCTCTCCATTCCAGCGCTTGATATTTGAAGGGAAGCTATGTCATTGAACCTGTCAACTATTAGTCCGGGCAGATAGTCAGCCTCTCCATAAACCATCCTGTAGACGTTGGTGTACCTGAGAACCTTCTTCCTGTACTCGTTTGCCTTCCTTATTCTCTCTCTAAAGAGATCTTTGTTTATCTCTACATCCTTTTCCTTCGTAACTATCCTCACCATTATGTTGGAGTGAGGATTAGCGAAGCCTTTTCCCAGGAACTTCCCGCCCCTCGTGTAAACCTCAACTATATCCCCAGGCTTTATCTCGCCCTCAACTCTCACGACTCCCTTCTTAAAAACTATCATCGCACCTTTCCCTATGGCCCTCGCTGCTTGAGCATCAACTACAACCTTTGCCATCTCAACCCCCAAGGTGGAATAGAAAAGGGGATTTAAAAGGCTCACCTAACCTCGCGTCATCACCGCTCAGCAAGGAGAACGACGATCATCGCCTAAATTTCCTCTTTAACGGTAACAAATGATACCATTGTTACAGTCTGTCCTACCCCTTTTATCTCCCTGAGCTTATCAATGACTATCTTACCAATTTCCTCAGCGTTAGATGCCCTAACCTTCAGGAGAAGATCCCATTCCCCTGCTATTATATGCACTTCATAAACACCAGGGATCTTGGCTATTTGTTCAGCGACTTCTCTCTGGGTTAGACCCGAGTCGGGGTCATATCTAATTAAGATGAATGCAGTAGTTCCTAAATTTAATTTCTTATAATTTGGCTTTATTGTGAACTTGTCTATTACCCCTTCTTCAACGAGTCTTTTTATTCTATAATGGACGGTTGTTCTTGGTATCCCCAACTTTTTACTTAACGTTGCAATATTTTCTCGCGAGTTATTTTTAAGCTCTTCAAGTAGCCTCTTATCTATTTTGTCTAAGATTTCAGCCATTATCATCACCTTTCCACCTTATTGACGTATGTTCAGTATTTAAGGTTTTCTTTTAGCCATCTATGAAATTCCTTTAAAGCTTTTCCCCTATGGGAGATAGCATTTTTCTCATCCGTTGTCATTTCGGCAAAGGTTTTATTATAGCCATCAGGAGTAAATATTGGGTCGTACCCAAATCCGTGAGTCCCTTTTTTCTCTTCTGATATTACCCCATGGACAATACCAGTGAACATGTGGATATCTCCATCGTAATAGCCAATAACACTCTTAAAATATGCTCTTCTATTTTTGGCATTTTCCATAAGCTTAAGTATCCCCTCTAATCCTATTGTCTTATAGATATAGGCCGAGTATACTCCAGGGAAGCCGTTCAGTGCTTCTATGAATAGCCCTGAATCCTCTATAAAGAAATATTTTGGAACTCTATCTTTTAGCCATTCTATGCCAAATTTCACGACCTCTTCAAGAGAGTCCGCTTGAATTTCGGGATAAGTGATTTTCAATTGCTTGACCTTTATACCTAAAGGTTCTAAGAAGGTCTTGGCCTCTTTGACCTTTCCTCTGTTTGATGTTACAAAAAATATTTTCATAGGGAGGCCCTCAGTCTATTTTATATCCGATTTTCTCAACGAGCTCTCTTCTTTCTTTCTTCTGTTCTTCTGTTTCTATCTTATTAGCTGCTTTTCCATCAACAACTCCAATTACAGCTCTTCCTAGCTCGGTCTCGGCCACTATTACTTGGAATGGATTTTCACTAGCCCCATAGACCATTGCAACTGCTGGATGGTTCTTTATAGTGTTAAGGACATTTATTGGGTAAGCATTCTTCATAAGTATCACGAAGACATGGCCTGCCCCTATCTTCATGGCATTCTTTGCTGCTAGCTTTTCGAGTTCTGGATCGTTTCCAGTATACCTTGTAAGCTGGGGCTTAGCTTCATTCATTGCAATACCAAACTTTATCCCAGGAACTGTAGTTAAAAGGTCTCTAGCCAAGTCATCTACTGTGAATATCGAGAAGTTACCTTGACCTATAATCACCTCCACGCCTTCCGGCTTCTCTATATCAATGACTTCAATCCTCACCATTGAGCATCCCCACCTAAATTTTCTACATCCAGCTAAAAAACTATTCTGTTTTCAAACTACTATTATTTAAAAATAGATATTTGTTCCTTGCTTCTCTTACTGAAACCATAATTGTTTTTAGGTTTAAGTAATAAATTCTACCGATGTCATATGGCCTCCATTGATCAAACTGAGCTTGAGTGGCTACTAGATATCCTTAATAAATATCCCAGGGAAAGCCTTAGAAAAATCTCAGAAAGGGAGGGCATAGAATATCATCGTTTAAAGAGAACATATGACAAGTACTATGGGAAATATGTGTTTGTCAGTGCAGTATATGACATCATAAAGCTTGGCCTTAAGAGTTACGTAGCTTTTCTCTCTGTGCCAAAAGTTGAACTTTCAAGTAAAGCTCTTGAGCTACTGAAGAATCCATTTGTTGCGCATATAACTCCAATATTTGGATTTAAAAATGGGATACAGGCGATACTGCATATTCCAGTAGAGCAGGAAAAGTACATACCGGAGATGCTATCTAAGTATTCCAACGATTTCGAATTCTATGAAGTATGGTCAAGAGAAAGGGAGGAAAAAGTAAAATTCGGGAAATGGAGTTATTCATATGAGTATGCTATTCTCATGGATATCTTAAAGGTGGATGCGAGAACACCGATGAAAGAGCTTGAAGCATTAATAGGGAGGAAAAGGCCGACAATAAAATTCATGCTCAATAAGTTAATCAAAGATGGAATCATAGTAGGATTCTATGCCTATGCGGAACATCTTGAGCCTGTATACGATAGATCCTTTATAGGAATTACTAGCAATGTAGATATCAATGAGTTCCTGGGCAGATTTAGAGACATTGAGATAAAGGTAGGGGTTTTAAGACCGAAGGGGTACTATCTGGAGTGGTTCTTCTCATCTAAGGATGATATGGGTAGCAAAATTCTGGAATTTAGTCCATATGTAGAGAAACTGGCAATAGGGTATCTGGACATGTTTAGAGACTTAAACAATGAGCACCTAAAGACAAGATTTTCAAGAATGGTAAGAAAAGATGGTAAGGGATACAGATCAATTCTGGAATTTTAGGTCTTCATTTCCTTAAGTATCTTCTGGAATTCAGAATAATTAGTTACAACTTTTACACCATCAAGTGTCTCGAAGTAGACCTTCTTAATCTTTATTTTCTTTGCTTCGGTATACTTCATCTCTGGTGGCTCATATTCACCGGGCTCGACTATTTCATCCTCTATTACGTACGTTTTTAATTCTGGCTCTCCCACGTACTTCCAAACCTCATAAAACACTCTAGGCTCGAGGTGTATTTCCCCCTCGAGTTCGATGTAATCTGCCCCAATGTCTTCCAAGAACTCCTTAACTACTTCAGAATTCATGCAGAACCACCTCCAATATTATTTAGTTTAGGACGTTAAATACCTATCGCAATCCAAAAACTTTAAATTGAGTATTCTCCTTTTAACCCCCATGCTTGGTGGTGGCTTTTGGTTCATCTGAATTCAACAAACTGTTCTCTTCTTGTTTAGCTACGAATTTGGGAGGTGGTTCTAATGCCAGAGGAGTTTAAAGTTACACCCTGGGACGTAGAAGGGATTGTAGACTACGATAAGTTGATTGAACAGTTTGGAACGAGTCCACTAACCGACGATCTCCTTGAGAGAACTGCAAGGCTAACAAAGAGCGACCTGCCAATATTCTTCAGGAGAAGATTCTTCTTCTCACACAGAGATTATGATAAAGTCTTAGATGACTACGAAAGTGGAAAAGGTTTCTTTCTATATACTGGCAGAGGTCCAAGCGGCCCCATGCATATAGGCCATATAATACCCTTCTTCGCCACCAAGTGGTTGCAAGAGAAGTTTGACGTCAACCTATACATCCAGATAACGGACGATGAGAAGTTCCTGTTCAAGGAGAAACTCACCTTTGAGGACACGAAGAGATGGGCATATGAGAACATACTCGACATCATCGCGGTAGGCTTTGATCCGGACAGAACCTTCATCTTCCAGAACAGTGAATTTACGAAGATATACGAGATGGCAATTCCAATAGCTAAAAAGATAAACTTCTCAATGGCAAGGGCAGTGTTTGGATTTACGGAGCAGAGCAAGATAGGAATGATATTCTTCCCAGCAATACAGGCGGCACCCACTTTCTTCGAGAAGAGGAGGTGCCTTATTCCAGCGGCAATAGATCAAGATCCATACTGGAGGCTTCAAAGGGACTTTGCCGAGAGCCTCGGCTATTACAAGACCGCAGCCTTGCATTCAAAGTTTTTCCCGCCCTTGACTGGGCTTAAGGGAAAGATGAGCGCATCTAAACCCGAAACCGCAATATATCTTACAGATGACCCTGAGGAAGCAGGGAAGAAGATTTGGAAGTTTGCATTGACGGGAGGTCAGCCAACACTTAAGGAGCAGAGGGAGAAGGGAGGCA
>QMUI01000043.1 GCA_003660485.1 Thermococci archaeon
ACGAGTTTTATCGCCCTTGGAATAGCCCTCTCAACGCTTTCACTGAGTTCAAGGCCAAGCTTTATCTCCTTAATAGTTATCCCAACGAAGTGTATCTCAGCACTTCTCAGCCTTTCGTCGAGGGCCATTAAGAGCTTAAGCCCTTCTATGGCACCCATAAAGTGGGCGCTCCTGATTTCCGCCTTCAATCTTGAGAACACTTCCTCTCCTTTGAGGTGAATAACCTCTCCAGGATTTTCTGAAAGAACCGCATCGATAATTATAATTCTCTCTTCTCCCTGGTAAACCCTCTGAAGTGAGAAAATGTCAGTCCCCAGCTCCTCTACCCTGTAGCCCTTCTCCTTTAGTACCCTGCCTATCTTTATCCCTACTCCATCGTCACCCATGACCTCATTTCCAAGTGCAACTATTAGCGTTCTCATCAAAATTTGAATAAAGAAATAGAGTATTTAAAGCTGAAGTCGAGAAGAAAAGTCACTTCAACACGGGCCTAAACTTGTAGCCGTACAGTATT
Source organism: Thermococci archaeon (assembly GCA_003660485.1). GTDB lineage: Archaea > Methanobacteriota_B > Thermococci > Thermococcales > Thermococcaceae > Pyrococcus. The sequence goes on from QMUI01000043.1 coordinate 515, forward strand.
ATTCCGTCTTCATCAAATTCCCTGATCTTCCTAGTTACCATCTCTACTTCCATGCCCTCCTTAATTTCATCTGGATCGACGTCAGTTAGCTGAGCCAGTATTATTGGTCCTTCCTCAAGCTGTATCAGTGCTATTGGATATGGTTTATAGTACTCGAAACCGCTTGGCGGATTCCTAACTAATGTCCATGAGATGACTTTGCCTTTGCCGCTGAACTGGAAGTCTTCAACGTTCCTGCTACCACAAACCGGACAGACGGGTCTCTTCGGGAAGAACACGTGACCGTTCTCACACTTCCCTCCAATGAGCCTGTACTTCTCCTTGAAGTGCCTCCAGTAACGGGAAACCTGCATTGGCTTCCCCATTTCAGACCCTCCTCAAAACTGTAACGGTTATATTTGAGCCTGTCCCACCAATATTCTGTGTAACTCCAATCTCAGCATCTGGAACTTGAATTCCCTCTGGTGCTTCTCCTCTCAATTGAAGCACAGCTTCAACTGTCTGATAAACTCCAGTGGCTCCAACTGGGTGGCCTCTCGCCTTAAGTCCACCCATCGTCTGGATTGGATAATCACCATCAATCGCTATCTGCCCCTCCTTTGCAAGCTTTGCTCCCTCTCCCTTCTTTGCCGCACCCAGTGCTTCCAAGCTTAGAGCGGCCATGACCGTGAAGGCATCGTGAACCTCGAAGAAGTCTATATCATCAACCGTAACTCCGGCCATCTTATAGGCCCTCTCAGCGGCGATCTTGGCGGCTTTAAGTGTGAGTAGGTCTTCCCTGTTAGCGAGGTTTATTGTGTCAATGGCTCTTCCCATTCCTGCAATTTCAACCCACTTCTCCTTTGGAATTCCAAGCTCCCTAGCTTTTTCGGGAGTGGTTATTATCACCGCGGCAGCTCCATCGCAAACTGGAGAAGCGTCGAACAGCTTTAGCGGGTCAGCTATGTAAGGACTCTTCATAACGGTATCAACGGTGATTGGTCTCTTGAACATTGCATAGGGATTCTTTGCACCGTTAGCATGGGCATTGACTGCGAATAAGGCTAGATCCTCTTCCGTGTATCCATAGGTCTTCATATAATGCCTCATTATCAGCGCGTTAAGGGCCACAAAGCTTGCCCCATGGAATAGCTCCCATTCAGCATCGCTTGCATAGGCTAAGTATCTAGTTGCATCACTTGGCCATGCATCGGTCATCTTTTCAACACCAACAACGAGAACAACATCCTCAAGACCACTTAATACAGCCTTTGCTCCCTCTTGGACAGCTGCTCCTCCAGAAGCACAAGCCGCTTCGATTTTAACGGCGGGTATATTCCCAAGGCCAGCCCAATCAGCTATTAAGGTTCCAAGATTTTCCTGCTCGACGAATGCCCCAGAAGCCATATTGCCCACGTAGAGCGAATCGACTTTATCTACGCTAGCGTCATCCATGGCGTTGAGAATTGCTTCAACCGCGAGATCCCTAAGTGAGAGCTTCCAGTGCTCTCCAACTGGGGTCATTCCAACTCCAACAATAATTGCTTTCCTCATTTAAATCACCTCAAAGTATGTATTTTCTTCTCGCCTTGGCGTACAGTGCGTAGTCGATGACCTTCCTCCTCTTTATGTAATCCTCAACTTTTGGAGCAAGATCTCTCTTCTCCTCAATTGCATCCTGAACAACTATGCTGAACGCATCGCTTCCCGCTCCCGAACCAAATGAAACCCAAAGTATCCTATCCCCAGGCTTTGCAATGTCGAGAACTGCAGAAATTCCAACCATCGTTGCTCCGCTGTAGGTGTTCCCAATCTTTCCGGTTAAGAGTCCAGGAAGGACTTTTTCCTTGGGTATTCCCAAGATTTTAGCTACAGTAAGCGGGAATTTGACGTTTGGCTGATGGAACACGGCATAGTCAAAGTCACTTGGTTTTAAACCGAGCTCATCCATTAGTGTCTTCGCTGCAGTTATTATGTGATGGAAGTACGCTGGCTCTCCGGTGAATCTGTTTCCGTGCCTAGGATAGTGCTCATGCTGCCTCCTCCAGAAGTCAGGAGTGTCGGTAACATAGGAGTAGCTTCCCTCAAAGTACGCTAGGGTTTCATTATTCTTCTCTCCAATTATAAAAGCTGCTCCTCCAGCTCCAGCAGTAAATTCAAGGTGATCAGCGGGTCTTCCTTGAGCTGTATCAGCCCCTATTGCCATTGCGTATTCTGCCATTCCAGAGGCGACGAAGCCCATTGCGGCCTGTAATGCCTCAGTTCCAGCCTTACACGCGAATTCAAAATCCGCAGCCTCTAAATCTGGAGTAGCCCCAATGGCTTCGGCTATTATTGTTGAAGAAGGCTTAACTGCATAAGGCTTACTCTCAGTTCCAAACCATATTGCCCTTATTTTCCTAGGATCTATTTTAGCTCTCTTCAGGGCGTTTCTTGCAGCTTCAATTCCGATAGTTATGGCATCCTCATCAAGACCAGGAACGGCTTTTTCTTCGATTGGGAAGCTTGAAACCCCCCAAACTCTACCTATCTCTTCATTCCTGATCCTGTACATTGGCACGTAGGCCCCATAACCAACAATACCCACGTCTTTTGCTGGCTTTAGCAGTTTCATTCACATCACCTTTTAGTGAATTTTCATTAGGACGAACTTTCGTATTTGGAGGATTAAGGGTTATATAAAAGGCTTTCGGTGAAAGCCAAAATATCATTCGTTGATTATCGAACATATGAAATAAACATTTTCAACTAAAAGTTTAACAATTGACGTGACAAGCTTCACTCTCCACCGAAAACTAAATAAATGGAACATAATCAAACAAAAAAATGATCCGGATTAATCTGAAAAAATTCAAGGAGGCTTGAAGATGATAGAGATTCGTTTTCACGGTAGAGGTGGACAAGGTGCCGTTACAGCTGCAAACATTCTCGCTGAAGCAGCATTTCTAGAGGGCAAGTACGTTCAAGCTTTCCCATTCTTCGGTGTTGAAAGAAGAGGTGCTCCAGTCACAGCATTTACCAGGATAGATGACAAGCCCATTAGGATCAAGACCCAGATTTATGAACCTGATATTGTCGTTGTTCTCGACCCAAGTCTCCTTGAGACTGTGGATGTTACCGCCGGTCTTAAGGATGATGGGATCGTTATTATAAATACCGAGAAGAGCAAGGAAGAAGTACTTAAGAATCTTAAGAAGAAGCCAAAGAAGTTAGCCCTGGTTGATGCTACTACAATAGCTCTCGAGGTTCTCGGCCTTCCAATTACGAACACTGCAATTCTTGGCGCGATTGCAAAGGCAACTGGACTTGTAAAGATCGAGAGTATCAAGGAAGCTATTAAGGATACATTCTCTGGAGAACTTGGGGAGAAAAACGCTAGAGCTGCCCAAGAAGCTTTTGAAAAGACCCAAGTCTTTGAGCTTTAACTATCTTACTTTTTAGCTTAACCCTCTTCCTGGGAATGGGGTGGTCAACGTGAATACGCTATTTGGGAAAACCAAAGATGAAGCAAAGCCAATTTCTCCTAAGTCTGTAGATGAATATCCAGAAGCTCCAGTTAGTTTAGGAACCACACTAGTTAACTTCACCGGAGATTGGAGGACTTTCATGCCCGTTGTTGACGAATCTAAGTGTGTAAAGTGCTACATTTGTTGGAAGTTCTGTCCTGAGCCGGCAATTTACATCAAACCAGATGGAATGGTTGCAATAGACTATGATTATTGTAAGGGTTGTGGAATTTGTGCAAATGAGTGCCCAACCAAGGCAATTACGATGATGAGAGAGGAGAAGTGAGGTGTTAACTATGGAGTACAAGCCAATTAAGAAAGTTGTAAGCGGTAATTATGCGGCTGCTTATGCAGCTCTCCATGCAAAGGTTCAGGTTGTTGCCGCTTATCCTATAACCCCTCAAACGAGTATCATTGAAAAGATCGCTGAGTTCATCGCTAATGGCCTCGCAGACATTCAGTACATTCCAGTTGAGAGTGAGCACTCTGCGATGGCCGCGTGTATAGGAGCTTCCGCAACTGGAGCTAGAGTTTTCACAGCAACTTCAGCTCAAGGTCTTGCTCTGATGCACGAAATGCTTCACTGGGCCTCTGGAGCAAGATTGCCAATAGTAATGGTCAATGTGAACAGAGCAATGGCCCCTCCATGGAGCGTTTGGGATGATCAAACTGACTCGCTTGCTCAAAGAGACACTGGATGGATGCAGTTCTATGCAGAGAACAACCAAGAAGTTTACGACGGGGTACTGATGGCTTACAAAATTGCCGAGAATGTAAACTTACCAGCAATGATCATAGAGAGCGCATTTATCTTGAGCCACACCTATGATGTAGTCGAGATGATCCCCCAGGAACTAGTGAATGAATTCCTCCCGCCTAGAAAGCCCCTCTATAGCTTAGCAAACTTTGACGAGCCTTTCGCCGTCGGCGGGCTCGCAACTCCAAATGACTACTACGAGTTCAGGTACAAGATAGCGAAGGCTATGGAAGATGCAAAGAAGGTTATTAAAGAAGTTGGTAAAGAGTTTGGTGAAAGGTTCGGAAGAGACTACAGTGAGATGATAGAGAAGGCCTACATCGATGATGCAGACTTCGTCTTCATGGGTATGGGTTCACTCATGGGAACGGTTAAAGAAGCTGTTGACCTTTTACGGAAAGAAGGCTACAAGGTGGGTTATGCAAAGGTCCGCTGGTTCCGCCCGTTCCCAAAGGAAGAGCTTCTCGAGATAGCGGAGAGCGTGAAAGGAATAGCCGTCCTAGACAGAAACTTCTCATTTGGTCAGGAGGGTATCCTCTTTAACGAGGCTAAAGGATCTCTCTATAATACCAGTGCGAGGCCAATAATGAAGAACTACATTGTAGGACTTGGAGGAAGGGACTTTACGGTCAAAGACGTTAAGGCTATTGCTGAAGATATGAAAAAGATTATTGAGAGCGGTAAGTTGGATAGGGAAATTGAATGGTATCACCTTAAGAGGTGAGAGTGATGGAGGTTCCTGAGAATATTAAGAAGAGGCTCACCATTCCATTTGACGAACATTTTTATGCCGGCCACACGGCCTGCCAGGGCTGTGGTGCATCTCTCGGCCTTAGGTACGTCCTTAAAGCCTACGGAAGAAAGACTATAATTGTAATCCCAGCATGTTGTTCAACGATAATAGCTGGACCTTGGCCATACTCAGCTTTAGACGCTAACCTCTTCCATACTGCTTTTGAAACTACTGGAGCCGTGATTAGTGGTATTGAGGCTGGCCTGAAAGCTCTTGGTTACAAAGTTAAGGGAGAAGATGGAATAATGGTGGTCGGCTGGGCCGGCGATGGAGGAACTGCAGACATAGGTCTTCAGGCCTTGAGCGGATTCCTCGAGAGAGGCCACGATGCAGTTTACATTATGTACGATAATGAGGCTTATATGAACACCGGAATCCAGAGGTCAAGCTCAACCCCCTACGGAGCATGGACCACAAATACCCCGGGAGGAAAGAAGCACTTCCTTGAGAAGAGACACAAGAAGAAAGTTATTGATATTGTAATTGCTCATAGGATTCCTTATGCTGCAACTGCCAGTGTGGCTTATCCTGAGGACTTTATAAGAAAGCTCAAGAAGGCTCAGAAGACCCCTGGGCCTAGCTTTATTCAGCTCTTTTCTCCCTGTCCAACAGGATGGAGAAGTCCAACTGACAAGACAATAGAGATTGCGAGGCTGGCGGTACAAACCGCATACTTCCCGCTCTTTGAGTACGAGAACGGCAAGTACAAGATCAACATGCCAAACCCAAAGAAGGATCCAAAACCAATCGAGGAATTCCTCAAGCTACAGGGGAGATTTAAGTACATGACAAAGGAAGACATTGAAATACTTCAGAAGTGGGTGCTTGAGGAGTGGGAGAGGCTCAAGAAGCTTGCTGAAGTGTTTGGTTGAATTCCCCTTAATTTATTTAAATTTAAGTGGATAACTCATTTGAGGTGGTATGTATGGCTGAGAGCCCGTTTAAGGCGGATATTGAGAGAGCAGAAAAGGAATTAACAGAAAAAATGACTCCAGGAGCTATAGTGTACCTCCCAGGAAGTAGCGTAATTAACAAAACGGGTTCTTGGAGAGTCTTCAGGCCCGAGTTCAAGAAGGATAAGTGTGTTAGGTGCTTCTTGTGTTACATCTACTGTCCAGAGCCAGCAATCTACTTAGACGAAGAAGGCTACCCAGTTTTCGACTATGACTATTGTAAGGGTTGTGGGATTTGTGCAAATGAGTGCCCAACCAAGGCAATTGAGATGGTTAGGGAAGTTAAGTGAATGGGGTGGTGAAGATGCCAATTAGAACCGTTATGAAGGCAAATGAGGCTGCTGCTTGGGCTGCAAAGCTCGCTAAACCCAAGGTCATTGCGGCGTTCCCAATTACACCGTCAACCCTTGTTCCCGAGAAGATCAGCGAATTCGTGGCAAATGGTGAACTCGATGCGGAGTTTATAAAGGTTGAGAGCGAGCACTCAGCTATTTCAGCACTAGTAGGAGCTGCAGCTGCGGGAGTTAGGACATTCACGGCGACTGCATCTCAAGGTCTTGCCTTAATGCA
>QMUI01000044.1 GCA_003660485.1 Thermococci archaeon
TACCTGTTCCCATCCACTCGTCTCAATTTCCGTCTTGCTCATAGCTTTTGCCGCTCTCGCTAATATTGGGCCGTGAGTTATTGGAATTAGAAGGATCATTATTGATATAACAATTGCCAGCGCTGCTTTTATTCCTATTCCTTCCTTCATTTTTTCGACGATATCCATTGCATATCCTACTGATATTCCAGCGAAGAGCGCTATCGCATAACTCGCTAGGAATAGGAATCTAACGGCTAGGGAGAGTAGGTAGAGGGACATTAAGTAAAATACAATGCCTAAGATTTCTTTATGTTGACTTTTTCCACTTTTTAGGAGGCCATGAAGGTACGAAGCTATCATAACTAAGAACCCTGGGATACTGAGGAAGAATATTAAACCATTAGGTTTCTCTACTCCGTAATATGCCTTTATATCTGCCATCGTTGTCTTTGCGAGCTCTTGGACTGTTTGATAGACCTGGGTGGATTGATAGGCCCCTCCCATTAATCTAAACAACTTGGGACCAACGTATGCGTATGCCCCTGCAAAGCCTATGAGAACAACGACCATAACCACTGCAAATCTATGTTTCTTATCAGAATAGTTTAGATACTTCCCTCCGTACAGCATTATCACTACTAGTAGGATTAGGCCTAAAAAGACCTCAAATGCAAATTTGATAAATCCCTGTATCTTGGATATTCCCGGTATTGTAAGTAGATAAGCTAAGATTAAAATTGCTAGATAGGCTGGATAGAACTCTTTTACAAACCTCTTTACTTCCTCAATTTTACCAAATATAAAGAGTGCTATTGTTTGTAATGATGCAAAACCTAAGAGCACCATCAGTCCAAAGGGCGATCCATTCCATGCCATTGTTGAAAGACCTGCTAAGGATACGAAAATTATCCCCCAAATTGCTTTTCTCTTAGCGTTGTCTTCGTGAAGGTAATAAAGCAACGAGAGCAGGGAGAACACAAAAATCATCATAAATGGCCCATCACCTCTTGCGTTTCCAGAGAACGTCCTAGAGAAATTAGCTGTAGATATTGCTAAAATTGCCGCAGCCCATAGCCCTGCCCAGTCATTTAGGAGTTTTCTTCCTAAGAGATATACTCCAACAGCGCTTAGAAATCCAACAAATGGGGGCCAAAGTAAAAATGCTTGGAATTCGTTGTAACCAAAAGCTGAAATGATCTTATAAAATATTGCGGGTAAAATGTAGAGCCCTAAAGGTTCGCCAATTAAACTACCAAAGGGAGCCTCTGCCATTGGATAATATTTTGGCAATCCTTCTTGTAGTACAAGCTTATAAATCTCGAAGTGATAGAAAGTATCTGGATCTGGAAAGTATTTTCCGGCCGTTAGATGTCTTATATGAAACCCGTACCATGCAAAAATCAATGTAAGTGTAAATGTTATTATAGTCCTTATTGCGGGATATTTAGTTGCAAATGTTGTCTTTCTTTCCTTTTCGTTTTCTTTTCCTTTAACGTTGACCACACTCTCACCCCCTTATTCGACGGTCACAGATTTTGCTAAGTTTCTGGGTCTGTCAGGATTATGACCCTTTAGGACAGATAAGTGATATGCTAATAACTGTAACGGAACTATGTAGACTATAGGTGATATTTCTTCTGGAACTCTTGGCATCCTTAAGAAAACATTGCTGACATCTTGGAGTCTAATATCATCACCGAGGGATATTATTAGTCCTCCTCTTGCTCTTGCCTCCTCAATATTTGAGAGCATTTTTTCGAAAGTTTTCCCTGTTGGAGCTATTGCAACAACTGGAACTCCTTCTTCTATTAAGGCAAGGGGTCCGTGCTTTAGCTCTCCCGCTGAGAGTCCTTCGGCATGGACATAAGCAATTTCCTTTATCTTGAGTGCCCCTTCAAGGGCCGTTGGATAGCTTATTCCCCTACCGATGTAGAAGTAGTCCCTTTTATCTTCAAGCCTTTTAGCTAACTCTTTAATTTTTTCATTGTACTTCAATACGGAATCTACAAGGTCTGGTAACCTGGGAATCGTCCTCTCTACTTCTCCTATATCAACCCCTTGGAGCTTTCCTAGAGAAATGCCAAGTAGCGTAAGAACGGTTAATTGGGTTGTATACGTTTTTGTTGCTGCTACTCCTATTTCTGGGCCGGCGTGCGTGTATAATGTTGTTTCGGCTATCCTTGTTGCTAGACTGCCTACTACGTTTACTATTCCTATTACCCTTGCTCCAGCCTTTTTAGCAAGCTTCATTGCAGCTACAGTATCTGCAGTTTCTCCGCTTTGAGTTATCGCGATGACGAGGGAGTTCTTGTCGAGTAAGTTCTCATATTCGTACCTAAACTCGCTCGCCTCTTCAACGATGATGGGTATTTTTCCAAATCTTTGGATGAGATATTTGCCAACAAGAGCCGCATGATAAGACGTTCCCATTCCTACTATGATAACATCCTCTGCATTCAATATCCGTTCTGCCACGCCATCTATAATTTCAATATTACCATAAACGGCGTCTTTGATAGCTCTTGGTTGCTCGAAGATCTCTTTTAGCATGAAGTGTTCGTAACCTCCTTTTTCCGCCATTTCAAGGGTCCATTTTATTTCATGAACATGTTTGACTTTGATAGAGTCTGTGATTATATCTCTTATGGAAAATCCATCCTTTGACACTATCCCATACTCTCCATCATCTAGGAATACTGCTTTCCTTGTATAAGCTAAAAATGCCGGGATATCACTTGCTATGAAACTTTCTCCTTTCCCAATTCCGATAATTAGGGGACTATCCTTTCTGGCCACATATAGCCTTTCTGGATCATCTGCGAATAGAACTACTAAAGCATATGACCCTCTTAACCTTAAAAGAGTCATCCGAAAAGCATCTTCAAAGTTTTTCACTATTCTAAGATTTTCTTCTATCAAATGAGCGATTACTTCGGTGTCAGTATCACTCTTAAAAACGTGGCCTTTTTTTACTAACTCCTCTTTTATCTCTTGAAAGTTTTCAATAATCCCATTATGAACAACGGCTATCTTTCCGGTGCAGTCAAGATGGGGATGAGCATTTATATCATTCGGAACTCCATGGGTTGCCCATCTTGTGTGTCCTATACCGATGTTTCCTGGAAGTTCTGTGAATTTTAGCCTTCTGAGTAACTCGTCTATTTTCCCTGCTCCTTTCCTGAGAAATATTTTACCTTCATAACAAGTTGCTATCCCTGCTGAGTCATATCCTCTATACTCAAGCCTTTTAAGGCCGTCAACTATAATAGTGGATGCCTTCCTTGGACCAATATAACCAATTATACCACACACGATTTCCACCTTGAGGTAGAATATTTTAATGAGCTTAAAAGTGTGATGATGAGCTGGATCCGAGCTGATCTATGATGAGGGAGGTTTAACCTGAGCTACCATATCGACGGTTGTATTTGTCCTTTTTATTATATATTTGCCAAATTTTTGACGATAGGATAGAGTTTTAAGCGCGCTTTCGAACATCTCTGCCGATGTTTCATTATTAAACTCTACTCTCCATATTACGGTTCCGTCTTCTGTTAGTACTATTTTGTCTCCCACCCAGGACTTTGCTATCTTCATTGCAGTACTCCAATCGTAAACTTCCCAAGTTATTAGGAATACATAGTAGGCCCCAAGCGTATCCTCTAAGACCCCCGTAGCATTAACTGTGACTCTCTTTGGTTTCCATCCTTCTAGGTATAAGTTGGGGAACATAACTGCCTTAGTTGAAGCAGGCGGGTTTTTGTACACGGCATTTACAAGTTCCCATCCTCCTTTTTCATAGAGATATCTCACAAATCTATCGCCAAAGACATAAGGGAATACATTCAGGCTCCAGTATAGATGCTTCCTACTTATGTTTGTTATCTTAACTATGGGGATATTGTTTTCCTTGCAAAATATGTCTGCCACTAAGTCTGCATCTCCTTCAACTAAGGCTCTTATCGCGAGGGTTTCATCAAGTGTTTTTCCACTGTAAGTTGCGTTAAAATTCCTCTGCAATATGTGAGTGAGCTCATGTGCCGTGGCCCTTAATGCTATGGCTCCTGAGGATAGGAAATTTTCCCTTATTATGTATATCCTCTCACCAATAGTTGCTGCTATCCAATTAGCTGTATCCTCCTTCTCTTTTTTGAGAAGGCTGGCCTCTGGAGGTAGGATAAATGTTGCTTTATAAATGATTTCCCGGAGTTTCATTTCTTTGGTGGGCTTTGGAGGAGAAAATAAAATTTTGGCATCCTGGCGAGTTATAATTATCACCTTAGGTTGCTCTTGGAATTTTAGCCCCCTTATTTTTTCAACTTCCCCCTCGACAAACTGTATTTTCCTCAAAACAATGTCAGGTGGGGATATTGAAGATAAAGCTTGGGATACAACTATAAAAATAAGAAGTATCGAAAATAAGGTTCTCATAAGTTTCAGGCTCCCTATATAGTCACGAACTCTTCTTTCATGCCCTCCTTAGTTATAGTTACAACTTGGATCTTCTTGCTTCCCGTATAAACATCTCTCTTACCTGCAGCTTTTACAGCTTTAACTGCCAAATCTTTTGCCTTTTCTATGCTGAGGTTCTTCCTGTACTCCTCTTCTAAGATTGCTATGGCAAATGGTGTTCCTGAACCGGTGGCAGTATAGTTATCAAATATGAGTCCTCCAAGTGGATCTAGACTTGCTATCGTTGGTTCATTAACGTAGCCTCCAATTATTATTTGGACTAAGTAAAGTCCTTTGCTCTCGTTGAGTAAATTGCTGAGTAAATTTGCCATCGCTCTTGTACTCATTGGTCTCCCCCATGTGAAATAATAGTACCTGGCCTCCGCTTCAAGCCTCCTTGCAAGCATTTGCACATCTCCAACGCTTCCAGCGGTTGTTATGGCTATTCTGTCTGTAATTGGGATTATCTTCCTAATGTTGAGTGTTTCAACCATGTGATCGAGTGAAGCTTGAGTGTCAGCGGCGAGAACTACTCCCTCCTTCACTCTTATTCCTACGGTGGTTGTTCCGGTTTTCTTTTCCATCCCGTGCACCTCCTAAGTTGATGTGACCCCCTTAGATTTTTAACGTATTTGGTTAGTTGTTGATGTGGATGCCTATGAACTTTGAAAAAATGGCAAGGCTTATCCAAGAATATTCGGAAAAGTATAGGGCTAAATTCATAGACGTGAGAGTTGAAGAAGTCGATTTTGTGAGTATAAATGTAGAGAATGGAAAAGTCGAGGAGCTTGAAGCAAATCAAGATTTTGGAATAGGTGTTAGGGTTCTTATAAATGGTTGGGGATTTTCATCTACAACGAACGTTGAAGATTTTGAGAAAACTCTAAGGATTGCCACGAAGATGGCAAAATTCTCTAAGTCTAAAACTTCAGTCTATGTTGGGGATCCAATAAGCGGTAGAGTTGAAATTAAGATGAGAAAACATCTAAGGGATATAGATCTTGAGGATAAGCTTCAGTTTTTCCTGGGGATAAATGAGATGCTTAAAACGGGAAAGATAAAAACCAGAAGGACATTTTATCATGACTCTATAGTTAGAAAGATCTACTTGAATTCTGAAGGTAGTTTCATTGAGACAGTAACTCCACGGATAATAATGGGAATATCAGTTGTTGCAAAGACCAATGGGTTAATGCAGAATTACTGGAAATATTTTGGAGGTACCCAGGGGTGGGAGCTTGCTGAAAAGATAGATTTTCAATATTGGTCTAAAATGGTGGTTAGAAAAGCAATTGAACTACTTGAGGCTAAATCTCCCCCTTCCGGTAAGTTGCCAGTTATAATGGATCCCGAACTTACGGGAGTTTTTATTCACGAGGCCTTAGGTCATGCTGCTGAAGCGGATTCTGTGAAAAGCGGGGAGAGTATACTCACTGGAATGCTTGGAAAGAAAATTGGAGTTGAAGAATTAACCGTGATAGATGACCCCACACTGCCTGGAAAGTTCGGGAGCTATATATATGATGACGAAGGGGTCAGGGGAAAGAAAGTCGAGATAATAAAAAACGGTGTGCTAGTTAATTATTTAACTGATAGAGAAACTTCCGCTGTCCTTGGACTTGAACCCAATGGACATGGAAGGGCTCAGAATTCAAGTTATGTTCCCTTAGTTAGGATGTCAAACACTTATGTCGCTCCTTCAGATTGGGAATTTGATGAGATGCTTGAAGAAGTTAAGTTTGGGGTTTATATGGTTGGAGATAAGGGTGGACAGGTAGATATTACCAATGGAAGTTTTATGTTTGGAGCTAAGGAAGGCTACATAATAAGGAATGGGGAAATTAAAGAGATGATAAGAGATGTTGCACTTTCCGGAGATATCCTTCAAATCCTTAATTCAATAAGGGCAATTGGCAATGATGTTAAGGTAGGATTCCCAGGTTTTTGTGGAAAGGGACAATGGGTCCCAGTAGATGATGGAGGTCCCCATATTTTAACTGAGGCAATAGTGGGGGGTCTGGAGTGATTGACAAGCTTATAAGGATACTTGAAAAAATGAACGTTGATTGGGAAATATATTTCTCAAAATCTCAAGTCACATCGGTAAAATTTAGGAAGATTAAAGAGATAGAAATCGAGAGATCAACGCATAAGATTGTGGGAGGCGTAGGCGTTAGGGTGATTGTAGACGGTTATATCGGTTTTTCTTATCTGAGCGGCTTTAGCTGGAGCGAAGAAAAGCTTGAAAATCTTGTGAAAAGTGCCTATAAGATTGCTAAGTTGAGCAAAAATTATCATCCCGGATTTCCAGTTCCTAAGGCTTATCCCACCGTTAAGGGGTTGTACGATAAAGATATAGAAAGGCTGGCACTTGAAAATCTTATTTCCTGGGGCCATGACCTTCTAGACATCCCTCAGAGTGGAGAGGCTTCCATAGGGTCTGAGGTTAGAGAAAGGGAGATAGTGAACTCTAATGGTATAAACGTCAGAGATAGGAGTACGGAGTTTGCTATGCACTTGTACCTATACTCAAAAGGGA
>QMUI01000045.1 GCA_003660485.1 Thermococci archaeon
CTCCTGATAGTCCTCCAGGCCCTATTATTAGTTAGTCTGATAGGTGTTGAGTTGAATGTTATTGCCCCAAAGCTTGTCCTTGTCATAACTTATATTGTAGCTATAGTTGGCCATGTCCTTCTGAGGTACTACTATTCAAGGGTGATGTGAGTGAAGAACCGGCTTAGGGAGTTTAGAGAGGCCTATGGTCTAACCCAGGAAGAGTTGGCCAAGGCCTTAGGAGTTACCCGGCAGACGATAATTGCCATAGAGAAAGGAAAGTACGATCCCTCTTTAAAACTAGCGTTTAAAATAGCCCGCTTTTTTGGAGTTAAAATTGAAGATATATTCATATATGATGAGGACTAATAACTATGAGGGGTGAAAAATGAAGTGGGCTGGTTTGATAGTTTACCTCTTGGGGATAGCACTCTCCATCGTGAGGCCACCCTTAGACAGGCTTGCATGTATCGACATGACCACCGGACAGGTGATGACTGGAATAAACCCGTTCTTTTTAGTCCTCGAGCTTGGCTTAATAATGGTAGGTGCCTTGTTTCTTGCCTTAAATCACGAGTTTAAGAACTACCATGAGAGGAACGGATGGCTGGCAGTTAGTACTGGCCTTGGATTTGCGTTTGTTGGTGGATATTCCAAGATTTACGAACTCCTCCTCTTTGGAATTGCCCTGGCAACTCTTGGAATAATAGTCTACAAGATCGGGAGGGTTAAGCATGGTAGCGGTTGAGGTTGAAAAGCTTGAGAAGGATTACGGGAAAGTCAAGGCACTCAAGGGAATTAGCTTTACAATAGAGGAGGGGGAAATATTCGGCTTAATAGGTCCAAATGGGGCAGGTAAAAGCACTACATTGAGAATTCTGGCCACTCTGCTAACGCCCACGGGGGGCAGGGCCGAGGTATTTGGGCATGATGTAGTTGAAGAGGCCGAGGAAGTTAGGAAGCTCATAAGTTACCTTCCCGAAGAGGCTGGAGCTTACAAGAGGCTGACAGGGTTGGAGTACCTTGAATTCATGGCTAAGCTCTACGCAAAGGATAACAAGAAAGCCGAGAAGATGCTAGAGCTGGGAATAAAACTGAGTGGGCTTGGTGAGAGGCTTAGGGACAAGGTTTCAACGTACTCTAAGGGCATGACGAGGAGGCTTCTTCTAGCTCGAGCTCTAATGGTCAAACCAAAGCTTGCCATTCTTGATGAACCGACGAGCGGGCTTGATATAATGAATGCCTTTGAGATAAGGAAGACGATAAAGGAGTTCGTTAAGGAAGGGGTGACCTTCCTAATATCGAGCCACAACATGCTTGAGGTTGAGTACCTCTGCGATAGGGTGGCATTAATCCATAAGGGAAGGATTGTTGAGATAGGTGAGCCGGAGGAGTTGAAGGCTAAGTATAACGCTGAGAACTTAGAAGAGGTGTTTATGGAGGCGATCAAGAATGTCTGATTTTATGGTAATTTTAATGAAAGAGCTAAAAGATATGTTTAGGGATAGGGGGGTTATCATCGGATTAATAATAGTCCCTCTCGTCCTTTATCCTGCGCTTGGGCAAATGGTGCAGATCGGCATGGAACAGGCCCAGAAGGAGACGAAGGTGGTAATCGCAAACTTTGACTCTGGGAATTACGCTGATATTTTGATAAAGACTTTAAAAATTGCTCCTAATGTTACAGTCGTTGAGATTAAAGCTAAAAGCATCGATGAAGCGCTAAGGATTGCGACTTCTAAAGGCTACAACGTTCTCGTCGTTGTCCCTTCGAACTTCTCGGAATGCATAGAAGAGAATGAAAAGGCGATGGTTGAAGTTTATGGCATATTCACAGGCATAAGCCTCGGAATGAAGGAGAGCGTGAGTGAAGGCAGGATAAATGCCGTAATAAACGTTCTAAATGAAGAGCTTGCGAAGCTTAAGCTGAAGTCCAACTATCCTAACCCCGAGGCGGTGCTTCATCCGATAAACGTGAAGAGCTACTCTGTGCTCAAGGGAAGGGTGATAAACCTTCCTCCTTCGGTTGTTTCTGGTGTTATAGCTTCTCAGGCATTTTCGATCCCCCTTGTCGTATTCATAATGTTTACGATGGTCTCTCAAATGGCTGCTAGTACTATGGCAAGCGAAAAGGAGAATAAAACATTGGAGACCCTGCTTACTCTCCCTGTTTCAAGAACGGCAATTGTTGCTGGGAAGATGGTGGGAAGTGCTATCCTAGGACTAATAGCTGCCCTAGCTTACATGTTCGGAATGAGCAGGTACTTCTCGAGCCTAGGAATGAACTCTAACATTAAGCTCGAGGATCTCGGATTAAAAATTACCCCCTATGGCATGGTTCTCTTTGCAGTCATAATATTCCTAGCGATAACCTTTGCTATCTCCCTCTCCATGCTACTTGGAACCTTTGCAGAAGACACTAAGAGTGCTGGCACTCTAGTAAGCACGGTCATGATGCCCTTGCTATTTCCAACTTTTACATTTATGATTGTTGACGTTGAAACTCTTCCCACCGTCGTAAAGTACATTCTCTATGCGATCCCATTCAGTCATCCTATAATTGCCTCGAGGGCAATGATCCTAGGAGAGTACTCTAAAATGTACATGAGCATAGCCTACCTTGCCTTGGTGTCCCTGGGAACCCTCTATGCTACCGCCTGGTTCTTTAGAACGGAAAAGATCCTTACAGCAAAGATAAGATTCAAGAAAAGAGCTAGAGGCTCATGAGGCCTAAAATATCTCCCGTTTCCAGATCAACTATTTTTATTTCCCTTTCTTTTACGTTGAGTATTGCAACGCTCTTAACCCCTGTAAGATATCCGCAGACTTCTCCGGGGTTTATTATTATCGTTCTTCCGACTTCTTGGATTCCGTGTCTGTGGGTATGGCCCCTTATTACAATGTCGTAAAGTTGGCTTCGAGCTAATGCTTCAACTATCCTCTCGTCAGTCCCATGGAGAACCACAGTCTTTAGGCCCTTTAAGTCCAAGGTTAGAATTTCATCTTTTATTCCTAGTTTTTCTCTAAGACCTTCCCTTTCCCCATCGTTATTCCCAAAGACACCTTTTAAGGGAGCATTGAGTTTTGAGAACTCCCTTGCTACAAACGGTGCAACATAATCCCCAGCATGAATGACGAGGTCTACTTCCTCTCTGTTAAAGAATTCTACCGCAAGCTTTATCGCGGGTAAATTATCGTGCGTGTCACTCATAATGCCGACTTTCATAACTCAACCCTCCTAGTGACTTCTACAACCCCTGGATTGCCAATATCGCCCTTTACCTCAAAAACCTTCCCCAGGAACTGCTCAACGACCCAAACGTTTGTTATTAGATGTCTAGTTATTTCGACAACTTTAACCCTTCCTCCTGAGAACGCCAGGAATGGTATGAGCTGATCCCCCAGGAACTTATCGACGCAGGCCTTTGTCTTTAGCTGATCAAGCAGTTCTTTAGCAGCTTCTTTTCCCACAACCTCTGCGGGTTTGCCTTTCTTTCCCAGGGCATCCCCACCGAGCCTTAAACAATCGGTCTCGGCCCAGACAACTAGACCACTTCCTGGGCCAAGTGATCTTGATACTTCTGTCTTTATCTCTATTGGAACTCCAAGCACTTCAAGTTCTTTCTTTGCGGCCTTTGCTTGCCTCTCCGCGACATGGGTTGGGAGATTTGTTGCGTGGCTTATTCCTTCAATCTTATTTATCGTTGTATATTCAAGTGCAACTAACTCCCTCTTTTCATCCCATGGGTCTATAAAGCCTCTAACGATCCCTCCACCTTTGGGGTAGTGCCCTCTCCTCTCAATCACTATCTCACCATTAATTCCGATTCTTCTTAGGGCAAAGAGAGTTACATTTCTCATGTAATCTACTGGAGGGCTCCAGGGGACATCCGTTCCCCCCGTTATCCTGAACTTTATTCTCTTCTCTGCAAAAGCCATAGCAGGGAGAAGCGCTTGAAGGACTAGTGTTATGCTCCCCGCAGTTCCTATGTTAATGCTTATGTTCTTGGCTTTAATTTTGCCTGGAATAAAGGTGAGTTCCTTTGAACCAACCTCCGCTCCTTCAACCTTTGCGTTGCTTAACTCCTTTAATGCTAATATCCCATGAAGATGCTGGGGTCTTAATCCTGGGTTTGGCCTGTTTGCTCTAATGTTGATTATCTTTACGGGCTCTCCTGTTATCACTGAGAGTGCTATTGAAGTCCTGAGTATTTGACCTCCACCCTCGCCATAACTACCGTCAATTGTTATCATGGCACGCCCCCGCTTACTATGGCCGCGACTTCTCTTAAAAGCTCTACTCTATCTTTTTTCTCCTTTTCTAGGAGTTTCTTCCATAAATTAGCTATTATTTCAATCCCTAAGAAAGTTTTATACTCCTCAGGAAACATGGCAGTTACGTCTTGGGGAATTTGAATCCCTATAAACTCTGCTAACATTGCAGCAAAGGTCTCATCGTCCATGGGAGGTAAATTAATTCTGACGGGAAACTTTAAACCTGAATAGTTCTCCGGATACTTTGTGTCCACTATTATTGTGAAATTTACTGGTAATCTGATTCTTTTACCCTCTAATGTAACTTTGGCCTCTCCTCTCTTCTTTATTTTAAGGAGCATCCTAACGAGGTCTCTTGGGGGTTCCGTTAGTACCAAGAATCCAGAAAATGCTTTAAGAAAGAGGGGGGCTGAATAAACATTTTCTTCTATTTTCTTAAATGAGAAATCTTCTATGTTATCAATGTGGGCATCCCAATGAATAATTGGAGGGCTAACAAGAACTTTATCAAGATAAGAGCCTTTAGCGACGTGAAATTCCTCATCAAAAACCCTTATTATTATACCACCGTACTCTAACAACCTTGGAATTGCAACGGTTCCTCTTATCGTCTCCCTAAGTAGTCTGGGGAGGTCAAGTTCTACCCTATTAAGTATAAGTGTATCTTCCATTAGTGCTAAGAGGTTAAGCCTTTTGATGTACTTCTCTGGCAATTTGATGTTTGAAAATTCTAGGGTTACAGTTTCTATTATCTCTTCAGTTCCTCTCCTACTTTCAAGCAGATCTTTTGAAATTGCGGTGATCTGGTAGATTTTATCTCTGCCTTTTAAATGTAGAATACCATTAGATACAAGTTTGAGGCCCATCCTTGAGAGTAGGACTGAGAGTTCCTCCTCTGTCCTTGTAGTTATGACCTCCTTGTTCTCAACATTTTCATACCCCTGGTCAACTACTACAAAGTCAGAAGGATGAATGTGATTCTCCCTTAAAAACTCTTCCAGGACTTCTATTGCTAGGGATTCATCGATAGCATAAACTTTTATGAAGTGGATTTGCCCATCTTTTGTAAGTCCGGCGAATACTACAAAGTTTTCCCTCTCTTTTGGCCTGTTTATATCCTCCATTTTGGATCCCATAGATAAAGTTATCCTTAATTCCCTTAAATAATTTGCAAAATTCTTATATAGCGGGGCAAAACAATCAGATACAGATCTTAACGGAGGTGATGAAAATGGTGGATTATGAGCTTCTTAAAAAGGTAGTAGAAGCGCCGGGCGTCTCTGGATATGAGTTCCTTGGAATTAGGGATGTCGTGATCGAGGAGATCAAAGACTACGTAGATGAAGTAAAGGTCGACAAGCTTGGTAACGTCATAGCACACAAGGAGGGTGAAGGGCCAAAGGTTATGATCGCAGCTCACATGGATCAGATAGGCCTCATGGTTACGCACATCGAAAAGAACGGCTTCCTTAGAGTTGCCCCAATAGGTGGTGTTGATCCAAAGACGTTAATTGCCCAAAGGTTTAAGGTTTGGATTGATAAGGGCAAGTTCATTTACGGTGTCGGAGCCTCAGTTCCACCCCATATCCAGAAACCAGAAGATAGGAAGAAGGCTCCAGACTGGGATCAGATATTCATAGATATTGGCGCTGAAAGCAAAGAGGAAGCCGAGGAGATGGGTGTTAGGATTGGGACAGTGATAACTTGGGATGGGAGGCTAGAGAGGCTTGGAAAGCACAGGTTCGTAAGCATAGCTTTTGACGATAGGATTGCTGTTTACACTCTAATAGAAACGGCCAGACAGCTTGAGGACACCAAGGCCGATGTTTACTTCGTTGCAACGGTTCAGGAGGAAGTTGGCCTTAGGGGAGCTAGGACTTCAGCTTTTGGAATAAATCCAGACTACGGCTTTGCAATAGATGTTACAATTGCAGCCGATGTTCCTGGAACGCCGGAGCACAAGCAGGTTACCCAGCTTGGAAAGGGAACCGCGATAAAGATCATGGATCGCTCTGTTATATGCCACCCTGCAATAGTTAGGTGGCTTGAGGAGCTTGCTAAAAAGTACGAGATCCCCTACCAGCTTGAGATTCTGCTCGGTGGAGGGACGGATGCTGGAGCAATACACCTAACCAGAGAAGGAGTTCCAACGGGAGCAATCAGCGTTCCAGCTAGGTACATCCACTCAAACACTGAAGTTGTTGACGAGAGGGATGTTGATGCTGGAGTGAAGCTGATGGTCAAGGCTTTAGAAAACATCCATGAGCTCAAAATCTGAAGGTTTATTTACTTCTTCTTCCTCCCCTTTATCTGGTGATACCATGAGAGTCATTAAGGAGTGGAACGTTAAGGTCAAGTTGGTAAGGACTAAGAGGGGAGCAATTCTCCATATGATCGAGTTAAAACCTGGCCACTTCTTTCTTGAGCAGAACCCACTCAAGGATTCGAAGTACGGTGTTGCGTACAGAAAAATAAAGCAGAGCTTTCCAGAATTCTACCTATTTTGGGAGATCAAAGATAACAAGTATACCGGAAGGGTCTTGGCTGGGGCATTCCTAGAGAAGGATGAAATAGATGAGTTCATGACTTTGTTGGCTAAAACTGAGGACTTTAAGAAGTTTGAGCACATACTCGAAGAGATTGAAGAGGTCGAGGAAGAGGAATAAGCTTTTTAAACTAACCTTAACACTTTTTTGTGAGCGGGGGTGC
>QMUI01000046.1 GCA_003660485.1 Thermococci archaeon
CAGTTAGAGGAACACGCCAAGAGAGTTGGAGTTAGGGTTATAAAGCACTCCTACGGCGCGGATCCGGCTGCAGTTGCCTATGATGCAATTCAACACGCCAAAGCTAGAGGTATTGACGTTGTCCTCATAGATACCGCTGGAAGGAGCGAGACTAACAGGAATCTCATGGATGAGATGAAGAAGATAGCAAGGGTTACAAAGCCGAACTTGGTGGTCTTTGTGGGCGATGCACTAGCTGGAAACGCAATAGTTGAGCAGGCGAGGCAGTTCAACGAGGCGGTAAAGATAGATGCTGTGGTGCTCACAAAGCTAGATGCAGATGCAAGGGGAGGGGCGGCGTTAAGCATAAGCCACGTCATAGATGCACCAATAATATTCGTCGGCGTTGGTCAGGGGTATGACGATTTAATGCCATTCGATAAAAACTGGTTCCTTGAAAGGATATTTGGTGAGGCCAATGCTTAAAGAAACTGGAAAAGGAACGATTATTCAGGTTATAGTTAAACCAAATGCAAAAGAAAACAAAGTAGAAGGCATAGATCCATGGAGAAATAGGCTGAAAGTAAGCGTTAAAGCCCCTCCAGTAGGAGGGAAGGCCAACAAGGAACTAGTCAAGTTTCTCTCAAAATTCTTTGGTGCGGAAGTCGAGATAATTAGGGGGGAAACCTCAAGAGAAAAAGACTTGCTCGTGAAGCTAGGAATAGAAGAAGTTAAGAGGAAATTAAAGCTCTAACTCTTCTCCAGGTTTGAGTATGACTACCTTTGCCTTTTCCCCCACCAACTTCTTAAACTCCTCTGGGTCAGCAGCAATTGGTGGCCAGGTGTTGTAGTGCATTGGAACTACATACTTTGGCTTGAGCAACTCAACGGCCTTAGCGGCCTCCTTTGGACCCATAGTAAAGTGTCCACCTATTGGAAGTAAGGCAACGTCAATTGGCCCGTAGAGCTCGGCGAAGAGCTCCATATCCTTAAACACAAAGGTGTCTCCAGCGTGGTAAATCTTTACTCCATCGATCTCAACTATGTAACCACAGGCATTTCCTATGCTGTACTTTCCGTCGCTACTTGAGTGCCACGCTGGAACCTGAACGATTTTAACGCCATCAACCTCTGTGGGACCATAGTTCATGCCAACGGTCTCAACTCCCCTGTACTTCTCGCTGATGTAGTTCGCTATATCGTACATTGCAACTACCTTTGCCCCGCTGAGCTTGGCTATCTCCCCCGCATCTCCGAGGTGGTCTCCGTGGGCGTGCGTAACTAAGATTAGGTCAACATCCCTAAAGTCTTCAGGCTTGGCCGCGGCCTGTGGGTTACCGTTCAGAAATGGATCGATGAGTATCTTCTTGCTCCCTTCAATGTAAAAGGCTGCATGCCCCAGGAACTTCACCTTTACCATGCTCCTCACCCCAGGATATAATAACCAAAGCTTACTTTAAACTTTTCGACCTCAATTTTATAAAACCGATCGGGAAAGAGAGTTCGGGAGCAGAGATGCCAACGAACGTTACGGCAGAGTATCTAGCGGCTGAAGAGGAGTATAGGAACGCCAAGACTATTCCAGAAAAGATCAGGGCACTTGAGAAGATGTACGCCTTAGTTCCAAAGCACAAGGGGACTGAAAAGCTCAGACTGCAGATAAAGAGGAAGCTGGCAGAGCTGAGGAAAGAGCTGGAGAAGCAGAGACAGCAGAAAAAAGGAGGAGGTTATTCTTTAGCGGTGAAGAAGGAGGGAGCTGCCCAGATAGTCCTAGTGGGCCTGCCGAACGTTGGGAAGTCAGAGCTCTTAAGAGCCTTAACAGGAGTAGATGTTGAGAGCGCAGATTACCCCTTCACGACAACGGAGCCAATTCCGGCGATGATGAACTACAAGGACGTGCAGATACAGCTTGTAGAGGTTCCCGGGCTACTGGAAGGAGCAGCGTTAGGGAAGGGAATGGGACCGCAACTTCTAGCTGTGATAAGGAACGCGGACGCGATAGCTATAGTCGTTGATCTGAGTGAAGACCCAATTAGGCAGATGGAAATCTTACTCAGAGAATTCGAGAGGGCTGGAATAAAGATCAACAAGAGGAGGCCAAGGGTGGAGGTCAGAAAAACGCCGAGGGGAGGAATAGTAATTAACGGAGCGGAGAACATTAAAGGGGACATCAACGAAGTCATGAAAATGCTGAGGGAAGAGAAAATACATTCTGCGGAGATAACGGTTAAAGAGCCCGTGACACTGGAGGAATTTGCCGATGCCCTTGACGATAGCTTGGTCTGGAGGAAGGCAATAATAATAGCCAATAAGGGAGATGCCCCAGGGAGTAGGAAGAATTATGAAAGGCTCGTGAAGGCCTATGGAGAGAAGTTCAGGATAATCCCCGTCTCAGCTAAGAAGAGGATAAACTTAGAGGCAGTTAAGGAAGCATTATACAATGTCGCAGACATAATAAGGGTATTCACAAAGAGCCCAGGAGAAGAGCCAGCTTATCCACCGATAGCGCTGAAGAAGGGGTCAACTGTCCTAGATGTAGCAGAGAGAATTCACAAAGAGTTCGTGAAGAACTTTAAGTATGCGAGAGTTTGGGGAAAAAGCGTAAAGTTCCCAGGTCAGAGAGTTGGCCCGGATCACGTTCTAGAGGATGGGGATATCGTGGAAATTCACGCGAGGTAGTTTAGTGCTTAGGACCATGATTTAGATGAGCTCTACCATTTTCACCGTGTCCCCTAGTCTTCTCCCTTATTAGTTTCATTGCCATCTCCACGTAATTCATTGCCTCTCCAACGTTGCCACTCTCAAGCGCAGATTTTGCCTTTTCAATCAGTGGCAAGATATTACTTACGTCAATTCCCCTTGCCTTTAACCTTATTACCGTGATCTCAAGCATTTTAATTCTCCTCGATATTTCAAGACCAGGACCCTTCTCTCCAGCCCTGGCAAGAACTATTGCTCTTTCAGCTCTTATTTTTGCATTTTTAGCGTACTCATATGCCTTGATATAGTCCCCTTCTTCGTATGAGCTTTTCGCTTTCTTGAGATATCCCTTTGCAGCATCTAGGAAAACCCAAGCTCTAGCTCCCATACTACCTATTGATTCCACTTCTCTCAACACTTCTTCAGCCCTAGAAATTACGATGGAAGATTCTTCTATTGTCTCTTTAGCAACTTCTTGAGTTATGACAACCCTCATCCTGCTCCTCACCCTAAACTTCCCCGTTATTTTTTCCATAATCTCCTCGGAGTCTCTACTCATAATTGCAACCACATCTTCCTCCGGTATCGTAATGTTGACTGGATTATAACCAATAAATATTGGGATCACTCCCTTCATGCTTCTAACCTTCATAATGGCTCCAAAGTCCCAGCCATAGACAACTGCAAACTTTATATCTTTGAATAAATCTGGATAGTCTTTTTTGATCCAATTTATAACAACCTGGGCTGTTTCAACTCTAGTTGAACCATAGAGCCTGGTATGTGGGATGCCCAAGTCCTCAAGGTCTTTTTCATATTCCTCAGGAACTGCCATAGGACCACCAATTATTAAAACGAAAGAAGGATCTGCATCTAAAATTTTTGGCACTACAGACTCATTGTAAATACCCCAGGGAGAAACTATAACTTTAGCATCCAACACTACCGCGATCTTTTGAGCCAGAGTTAGATCGGCTTCGTTATCGCTAACTAGAATTACAAAATCCTTAACTTGAGCATTTATATAACCTGGAAGTGCAATTGTAAGCAACAAAAGTGACAAAAAGATTGAAAATAGGGCTCTCATAATTATCACCTCACATAACTCTTTAATTTATTAACCCTTTTTTCTTTGATTTTCTTTCTTAAACCTTTTTCGATTTCCTCTATGAGCATCTTCGCCTTCTCTACGTCCCCATTCTTTAGTGCCATTTTTGCCTGCTCCAAGATATCCTTTTCAATAGAGACGTTAGCTCCACCCGCTTCAAGTCTTAGCATTACCCTCTCAAGAAGCCTTATCCTAAGCCTGAGCCTCATAACATGGTTCATCCTCATGTTTCTTTCAAATTCCTTAGTCGAATAACTGATAACCACTTCAGCGAGCCTCCTTGATGCAACGGCCAAGCCAAACGCTTCCCCATACTTGCCCTCTTCATAGGCCTTCTTCGCAAGTTCAAGCTTTTCCTTGGCTAGCTTTACTAGCCTCTCAGCACTTGGATTAGTTACGTTACCAAGTATGCTTTCCGCAAGGGCAACTTTTTCCTGGGCTACCTCAATGGCTTCCTTGGCCTCTTCAGAGGTAACGTTAGCAATTACCTCCCTGACTTTTATCCCTACCTTTTCCTTAACCTTCTTCATTATTCTCTCACTGAACTTACTCCTAACTATCTCCACATTCCTGAACTGCTTCACTATGGTTTCGTTTACTGTGTCGTTCTTTACAAGGATCGGGATTATGCAACCCTTGTTTCTAAGATGTAGCATTGCAGCATAGTCCCATCCATAAGCTATTGCAGCGGTTACGTTGTTAAGTAGGAGGCCAGGATAGTTCTCCACCAGGAACTCAATGAGACCCTGGTTAGTCTCAACTCTATCTCGTCCCCCTATCCTCGTAACATTAATTCCAAGGTTCTCCAGCTCATCTTCATATACTGAAACCACTGCAAGAGGCCCGCCTATTATAAGAACAATGTCCGGACTAAGGCCGACTATCTGGGAGATCACTGACTCGTTAAACATGCCCCACTTTGTTACAACGACTGTCGCATTTAGCAACTCACCAACCTTTTGAGCAAGCGTTAGATCAGCCTCATTGTCACTCACTAAGATTACCAAGCTCTGTGTCTCGGCACTTACTTGGGCAACCCCAATTCCGCTCAGTACTAACAATACTGAAACTAATATACCAAGCACCTTCCTCATATCCATCACCAACACAACATAAAAGCCCAACAAAAATAAGGAATACCATGTTCCGTAGGCATTTCTAAGTGTTTCTCCGTGTTTCGCTACAAAAATTACTATTCTCTATGTCTCTAAATTACTTTTACAAGCCTCTCTATCCACGGAGACACTCTAACCCGTATGTAACCTCTGAATTTTTTATCAACTTCTTTATCCCCAGTATAGACCCTAACGATCCCTTCCCTAATCTTTGAGGGTGTGGCAACCACTATAACGTCATCCTTGCTAATCTCGCTAAGCACCCTTGGGGAGAACTGCTGATTTCCCCTTCCAAATAGGAAGTTAAGGCCACCAATAACCGTTACAACTACTTTAGGCCTCTCCTTAAGGAATGACAATAGATCTTTCTCGGAAGCATCCTTAACTAACAGTTTAACCCTACCATTCCTCACCCTGATCACGTCAACTCCCAACAACGTGCCATCTATGCCAAGTCTATCCTTGATCCTCTTTATCGTCGATCCAGCCCCTAAGAAGTAAATCCCATCATTATCCAAGATATCTTCAGCAACGGCTTCAGCTAAAGCCTCTAAATCTTCCTCTTCATCTGTCCTAACGGCCTCTTTGCTACCCTGAACTAACGTTTCAACGACAGGTGTTAAAACTTCATAAAATTTCCTCGCCTTTAGCTCATCCCTCCTGTAAGCATCTTCATCAAGATCCAATATAGGCCTTTTCTCAATACTTGCATTTCCCTTTAGAAATTCCACAAGAACCCTTGCCGCATCCTCCGGAGATGTTGCAAAAACCCCAGAGAACATTTTCACACCCGTAGGGATGCCTAAGATGGGAACTTTTAGATCAACGACTTCAGCTATATCCCTCGCCGTTCCATCTCCGCCAGCAAATACTATGAGATCCACCTTGCCAAGCATTTCCTTGACAAGCTTCTTAGTATCTTCTGCCGTCGTATCAGGAACTTTTACTCCATAGATGTCCCTAAATCTGACCTCTCTATGTCTAATTACCTCATAAGGGAAATTAAATTTCCTCAGATAATCCTCCCCCAAGGGACCTGGGCCCGTTAGGAATTTTATCTTAATATTGTAATTCTTAAGCTCGCTTAAGAACAACTTTGCCAGTTCAGGAGTTACAGGCCTCGCCCCTCTTCTTATTGCCTCCTCAAGGACACCGTCCGTACCCTTGAGGGCTACTCTACCACCCATTCCAGCGATTGGATTCACTATGAAGCCTATCATAATTCTCACCTCATATACTTCCTTGCAAAGACCGTAAGGAAGACCGCCCACATGAACATTCCAAAGATTGCTTCAATCGAAGCAATGACCTTCCCTACACCAACTGGATGTAGATCACCGTACCCCAGAGTTGTTGCCGTAACTATGCTGAAGTACATATAGTCAAAGCTTGAATTAACGGGGGTTACTGAAGAGGTTAGGGCATAGAGAACGGGAAAGCCAAATATAACTAAAGCCAACCAAAGGAATACCGGCCTCTTCCAGTCCGTTCCATATTTGCACGTTAAGTCGGCAAAAAAGAACTCGAAGAGCACCTCAAGAAGTCTGAATGTCTTTTTAAGTGTCCTGGGGCCTTTTCTATAGTATTGAAGAACCCTCTTTCTCCTAGCAAGCATCTCCAGGTAGTAGTACTCATCTGCCTTCTCCTTATCACCGCTTTCCTCCCAGGTGGTTCTGGCTATTCTATAGAAGACTTCAGCTAGGTAAGGATTGTTAAACTGGCAGTTCTCTATAACTATAAAGCCGTAAACTTCAAGTTCAGCCAATAAGTTCGGTAGATAAGCCAAGTTCCAGTTTTCATCACTGTAGAGCTTGGAATTCCTGAGGACAAGGTTATTGTATATCGTGACATGAACGAATTCAGGGTACCGGACCTTACTACTCACAACTTCAACG
>QMUI01000047.1 GCA_003660485.1 Thermococci archaeon
CAGAAAAAGAAGATAATTGAAAAAGGCTGGCAACAAAGCATATTGGACAAAGTAGAAATAGAGGGCAGAAACGGCAACAAGGGGAGCTGCTATTAACCCAATTTCTCGCTTTATCTTCTTACCAACCAAATAGGTAGCAACCGGAAGGTACGCTATTTCAAAAAGCCTCAAGGCATTCATAGCATATATAATCTCCCTACTAACCCCACCAGTATAGAAAGCAACGAGAACATGATAGCCCGGGGGATAATTCGAAATTGTCTTGCTGAAGTATTCAGGAACAAGTGAAGAAGAAAAATAGGGGGTATTGAAAAGCAATATCATTTTGACTTTCGAGCCATGAAACCATGTATCAGCGGCTCTATAGTCTGGAAGAAGGAAATAAAAGCCTCTAACCAAGAACGAGAGGAAGATCGATGCCAGAAGAACTGCACCGTCAAACTTCTCAAGTTTAAGCCTTATATCCGCGTTTAAACTTAAGACAATCGAAAGAACAGCCATAGTCGGCCAGATAGCGGAAAAAGGAACTCTCATCCTGCCAAAAACTAGCCCAACCAGAATTACTATAACGAAGCCAATCCCAGGGCTCAAAAGCAGAACTTCCCAAAGATCAAGCCCCTTGAATAACCTGAGCCCGGCTAGAAAGCCCAATATAGATGTTGCTAGGATCAAAAGAAAGGGATGTTTAGTGAGGAAGAGGAATGCTATAATAAATCCTCCGGACACTCGCAGGGCTTTTTCCCACAATATGGACACACCCCAGGATACTTCTTCTTCGCAGCTTCCTCCAAATCTATTCCCACTAGGTTAGCTAAACTCGCAAGCCAAGCCAAAACATCGGCAAATTCCTCTTCCACGGCCTCCCTATCGTTCTTTCTTAATGCTTCAGCTAATTCCCCAACCTCCTCAACGAACCAGAAGAACGTTCTCTCGACCCCTCTCTTCTTATCCTTGTGATAGTAAATCTCCTTGATCATCTCTTGAAACTCGCTAATCCTCATTTTCTCACCCCCTGGGTTTTTCTATCATAGCATAATATGTAGAACGCCAGAAGAGATTTCCACTTCCCATAGGGCTCTATAATCTCCCTAACGTCCTTCTCTTTCACATCCTTCACCCTCAGCCCAAATATCTTGGCTATTCCCCTTCTCAGACCTAAATCTCCAGCCGGATAAACGTTCTTTCTAAGCCCGTACATTAGGAACAGCTCCGCACTCCACTTTCCAATGCCCTTGAACTTCGTTAGGTATCTTATTGCCTTCTCTTCATTCAACTCCCATAGATCAAGCCTTAAATTTCCCTTAATGAACTCCCGAGTTACGGAAAGGATGTAGTTAGCTCTGTAACCAAGCTTTGCCTCCCTGATTTTATCTCCCAAGGAAAGAATATCCTGGGGTTCTGGAAATAAATAGAGATCACCAATTTTCCTCCCAACTAGCCTCACCAGGTTGTAGATTGCCTTCTGCGCGAACTCAAAGCTTATCTGCTGCTGGGCTATAACCTCAACGATCGCCTGATACAAATTAGGGGCTCCAGGAATCGTCAAGCCATAAAATTCCTCAATCAAAAACGCGAACTTTGAGTCGCTTATCTCGGAGTAAAAGGAATCCAAATCTGTATCAAGCCCAAGGATAAACCTTATCTTTTCTATGGCCTCCTTCCTCTCTCTCCGTGAGAGATTCTCGGGAACTATGAAGTCTCCATCGTAACCAACTATGCCCTGGGGCAAAGCTTGCCAGAACACTCCTCCCTCGTACTTCCACGTCCCATTCTTTATCATCTCATGCGTCGTTTTCTTCAGATCGATCATCTCAATCACGCTCAGCAAGGCCCTGTCATCACTTTTCAGTGCAGTTCGCTCTCATCATCGCTGGCCACTATGTTTTTTAATGCCCAACTTAAAAGGCTTAATGGGGAAAGTCATGGCTAAGGCTAAGCCAAGGTACTGTGAGCTTTGTGGAAGGGAGATAAGGGGGCAGGGGCACGTTATAAGGATTGAAGGTGCCGAACTTTTGGTTTGTGATGAGTGCTACAGGAAGTACGGAAGGAAGCCTGGAACCTTTAGCATAATGCCAAGGAGGGAGCCAACGAGGAGAATCTCAACTCCAAGGCCCAAGCCCCAGGTGAAAAGGGAGAGGCCGTTGATAACCGAGGACATCGTTGAGGATTACGCTGAAAAGGTAATGGAGGCGATAAGGAAGAGCGGGCTGAGTTATGAAGAGCTCTCCCATAAAGTTGGTCTCTCGGTTAACGTACTAAGGAGAATAGCCCACGGGGAGTACACGCCAACAATTGAAGAGGCTAGGAAGCTTG
Organism: Thermococci archaeon; assembly: GCA_003660485.1. Classification (GTDB taxonomy): domain Archaea; phylum Methanobacteriota_B; class Thermococci; order Thermococcales; family Thermococcaceae; genus Pyrococcus. The sequence continues at coordinate 2,314 of QMUI01000047.1, forward strand.
AAAAGTTCTTCAAGATAAAGCTCATTGAAAAAGTCGAAGCCGACTTCGAACAAAGGCCTCTAATCCCCAAAGACTACGAGCCAACTCTAGGAGACATAGCTAGAATAAAAATTAGGAAGAGGAAGAAGAAGTAGCTAGTGCCATGTTACAACTTTCCTCTCAACTTTTCCAGCCATAGCATCCTTGATCGCCTGCTCAATTATCTCCAAGGCCTTCTCTGCAACTTCCTGGGTTAGGACGAGTGGTGGGGTTATTCTTATCACGTTCCCAAACATTCCATAGCTTGGCAGGATTAGGCCAAGCTCGAATGCCCTCCAGCAGATCTTCCCCGTCATTTCTGGGTCTGGTTTACCTCCTTCTTTAACTATCTCCACCCCTATCATTAGCCCCTTTCCCCTGACGTCGCCTATTATCTCGTACCTCTCCTGCATCTCCCTTAGTCTTTTCATTATAAACTCTCCAACCTTCAGGGCATTCTCTAACAGTTTTTCCTCCTCTATTATTTCTAAAGTGGCCTCAGCAGCTGCTGATATCACCGGATTTGCGGCTGGTGTAAGCAGAGCGGAACCGCTTGTCATTTCCATTAGCTCTTCCTTTCCAATGACCCCACTTAGACCCATTCCGCTTGCAACGCCTTTGCCAAAGATCATTAAATCAGGCTCAACCTCGAACCACTCACTTCCCCACCACTTTCCAGTCCTTCCTATTCCTGTCTGAACTTCATCCATGACCAAAAGAATTCCATGCTCCTCAAGGATCGGCTTTAGCTTCTTGAAGAAGTTCTCCGGCGGGACAACTATTCCCGCATCGCCCTGAATTGGTTCAGCAAAGAGGGCAGCAACTTCATCCGGAGGAACAACGTGGGCGAACACATAGTTTTCGAGGTAGTCAAGGAACCTGTTTACAAGCTCATCGGGCTCCTCGTAACCGTTAATTCCCCACACGTTCCTGTAGGGGTTAGGGTAGGGAAGCCAGAACACTTGGGGCATCAATGGAGAATAACCCCTCTTCTGGGAGACTTGGAAGGACGCTATGGAGGTCGCCCCAAAGGTCTGCCCATGATATGCGCCTATGAAGGCCAGTATCCATGGCCTCCTCGTTGAAAACTTCGAAACTTTAATTGCCATATCCACGGCATCGCTCCCGCTCAGCCCGAATATTATCTTGGGGTTCTTTATTATCGAGATCTTTGCCAGTTTTTCGGCAACCCTTATTGCCCTTTCATTGTGGGTGTAACCTATCATCGAGTGTTGAATTAGCTCTACTTGCTCCTGAACTGCCCTCACAAGCTTCGGATGAGCGTATCCCGTGGACGCGGCAGCAGCTCCTGCCAAGAAGTCTATGAATACGTTACCATCGACATCCTCTATAAATGGCCCAAATCCCCGCTTGGGAACTAAGGGGAATAATTTGACTCCAATTCCGGTCGATAGCACCTTCCTTTCTCTCTCAATAAGCTCCTTTGCCTTTGGCCCAGGGGGTTTGACCACGATCTTAGGGTACTCCATAATGCATCATCTCAGAGAAATATTATGGAGGCAAAAAATATAAAGTTAAGCGAAAAAAGTTGGAAAAGTGACAAACGTTATGGGTTCTTAGATATGAAGTCCTCTGTATAGTGCTTGATTACTGGGTACAGGACTATCAGTCCAATGAGATTTGGAATCGCCATTAGCCCGTTCATCATATCTGAGAAGTTCCAGACGTCCTCAAGTGGCTTAACGGCACCGATGTAGATGAAGATCACGAAGAGTAGGTTGTAGATGAGGTGGAGCTTTGGATAGAGGTTGGCGAACTTGTTTGGATCCTGGGTGATCCACTTGGCTAGGTACATGACGTTCTGCCTTCCGTAGAATGACCACGCTAGGATCGTCGAGTACGCGAAGAGCACTATTCCTATTGCCACCATTATCTTTCCTATCTGTCCGAACGCCTCAGCAAAAGCTGCCTGGGTGAGGGGTGCACCGTTTAGGTCTGGGTACTTTGCGTAAGCTCCGGTGACTACTATGCTTATTCCCGTGAGCGAACATATTATCAGGGTGTCAATGAATGGGCCAAGCATAGCAACGTGAGCCTGCCTAGAGGGATGGTCGGTTCTAGCTGCAGCGTGGGCGAGGGTTGCCGTTCCAAGACCAGCCTCATTGGAGAAGAGACCTCTCTTAACACCCCAGATTATAACCTGCCCTATGGCACCGCCAGCAACTGCCTTCCCTGTAAATGCGTCCTTGAATACAGTTGCAATTGCACTTGGTATCTGGCCCGCAAACTTAATCCAAACTCCAATCGCGAAGAGGAAGTAGATTATAGCCATGAATGGAACTAGCATCTCGGCAACTTCACCGATTCTCTTGATACCACCGATAACTACTACGAAGGTTAGAACCGCTAGTGCTAATCCCGTAACCCAATCAGGAACTCCGAATGCTGATTCAATGGCATCGGCGACTGAATTTGCCTGTGTCATGTTACCAATACCGAATGCAGCAATTGCTGCAAACAGAGCAAACAGCACTGCCAAGATCTTACCAACTGTGGGTAGATAGTCCTCCCTTAGCAGTGCAAGGCCAAGTGCTCCGAATAGTATCGCTATGATAAACGCTAGAATTTTGAGACCTCCGGTGAGAGCAAGTCCATCTTTTACGAGAAAGATTGCAAACAATATTGTCATTATTGAGGCTATAACCCTACTAGTTCTAGTCCCCTTGACCTCTGAAAATCCCCTCTCAAGGAAGTTGAACGTTCCTCCGATCATCGTTCCATCTGGTAGTTTGCCTCTGAATGCAACTCCCAAAAGTCCTTCTGAGTACCTTGTGGCCATTCCCACTAATGCGGTGATCCACATCCAGAAGAGTGCCCCAGGACCACCGAAGTGAATTGCAGTCGCAACTCCAGCTATGTTACCAATTCCTACCGTTCCTGAGATAGTGGCCATTAAAGCCTGAAATGGTGTAATATCGCCCTCGCCTGTCTTTTTTCTTCCCTGGAAGAGCGTGTACCTAATTGACCATCCTAACCTTCTGAACTGTATTCCCTTGAGCACTGTTGTCAATAGCAGTCCAGTACCTACCAGCAAGACTATCATTGGCGGTCCCCAAACCTCGCCGTCCAGCCAATTAACGAAGTCCATAATTCCACCCATCAATGCACCCCCATGTTGACTATCGAATTTCATTATTATAAAATGCCATATTTAAGACTTACTTGTCTCTGTTTTGTCATAAGTGAAAATAATTGCACCATTAGAAAAGTTTAAACTGAGCGCGGTTTATTATAAGATCAATGAGGAAGCTTGAGCTATTATTCTTTATCCTGCTATTAATTGGAATGGGGCTCATAGGTAGCGGGGTTCATAGCCAATGGAGAACATTTAGCCTTGAGATTCTAGTTGACATACTTGTGGTAGTTTACATTTTCCTGGGAGTCTTATTGCTCTTTTTGGCCTTATCTGTCAGGGATAAGGATCTAATTAGGAAAAGCAAGGAAGCTTCTATAAAATTTAGGGAGATACTCCTATTACTTACATCATCTATTCTTGTTGCCTTCTATTTTCTCTTAATTGCCAAATTATTGCCATATCTTAAGAGCTTAAGGAACTTAAAGGAAGTCAGTAATGTCACAATGACAAACGCTACTGTTATACCGCCGTCCCTCTTACACCAGAAATACTCCTCTCCAATATTATTTTACTTACCAGTCCTACTACTTATCTTTGTTTTCGTTTTAGGCCTAATTAATACGACTAGTGAACTGAGAGAAGTTAGAAAGAAAAGAGAGGTCAAAAAACACCTACAAGAGTTCGATAAAAAGCTTGAAGAGAAAGGGCTTGACTTATTTTCCAATCCCAGAGAGGCCGTCATAGAGCTCTATAAAAAGGCCGTTCTATGGCTTGAGATGCTTGGGATACCATACAAGGAAAGCTGGACCCATTGGGAGCATGCAGAGAAAGTGATGTATAAGAGGAAAGCCTATGTGGAATTAGCTAGGTTGTTTGAAAAAGCTAAATATGCTCCAGAGAAAGTTACATTAGAGGATGCAAAGAGAGCGTACAGGCTTTACATGGTGATTAAAGGTGAGGAGTAAGCTACTGATTCCCTTAATTACTGCTCTCCTAGCCATCCTTGCGGGTTCGTACGTTATTAGATGGATATTTGCGGTCCTCACTGCAACAATATTATTTGTGTATTCCATAGAAGGGTGGGAGCCCAAATTAAGGAGACCGAGGCAAGAAAGTTTTAGTGAGGAGGAGATTAGGAGACTCGCTAAAATAGTCGCAAGGTCAAGGTACAGCGAAGTTTCTAGGAAGATAATAAGGGATCACATACTCGAAGCGTACCACCTTCTAGGATATGAATATCCTCAGCTTAGAGAAAATCCCCCTGAGGGGTTAAAGGTGCTAGATGAACATGAAAATTTCATAAATGGGTTGGAAAAGTCTTTGAGGTTATTAGAGGAGGAGGTAAAATG